>JAPKGD010000001.1 GCA_026648125.1 Bdellovibrionales bacterium
GGCCTGGTACAACGACACTCACCTGCACAGCGGAATCCGCTACGTCACGCCGAGCGACCGCCACGCCCGTCGTGATCGCGGCATTCTCCGACACAGGGCCGCTGTCTATGCCGCAGCACGCAAGGTGAACCCCAGGCGCTGGACGGGCAGCACGCGCAACTGGACGCCTATCGGCCCAGTCTTCCTCAATCCGATCAAGCAGGAGGTGCGGACACCCGCGATTGCCACACCGGTCTCGTGATGATCTATCGGACAACTACCTTGACACGCGCCGGAACCTTCCAGGCATATCCCGAGATCATTCGCGGTCATGTGGCGCGGTTTCTATGATCTCGCATCCATGCGACCATGTTTAGCTAGTTCCCATCCCAGAACGCGAATCCGCTGGGATTTTCGAACCAAATAGAAACATCGGAGTGAACGTCCAACTCGTGTTCGACCAAGAACCGAGAGGAGACGCCACTCCGATGCGCAAGACTATAGACCCGCAAGGGCGCCTGAACCCCCCTCCGTTGGAGCATCCGCATGCCGAGGAGTTGCGCGCCATGGGAGCGCTGCTCGATCGATTGCCCGGTGCGGTGGCACGCGTCCGAAACGATCTAACCGGCAAGGGCGTCAGCACCGTGTTGGGCCGCGAGGGGATGCCGGCGGAGCAAGTGCTTCGCGCGCTGTTGGTGAAGCAGATGACGGGCTTCAGCTACGAGGAGCTCGCGTTCCATCTGGCCGATTCCGCGTCGTACCGGACGTTCTGCCGGATGGGCATGTGCGACCGGCCGCCGAAGAAGTCGACCCTGCAGCGCAACATCAAGGCGGTGACGCCCGAGACGCTCGAGGCGATCAACCGCGGCATCGTGAAGCTGGCGGCGGAGGATGGCATCGACGACGGTCGCAAGGTCCGAACGGACTGCACGGTGGTCGCGGCCGCGATCCACGACCCGAGCGACTCGTCGCTGCTCTGGGACTGCGTACGTGTCTTGGCGCGCATCGTCCATCGCGCGCAGGACTTCGTGACGGTCTCGTTCACCGATCACTGCCGACGCGCGAAACGACGCGCGCTCGGCATTCAGCACGCGCCCACGAAGGCAAAGAGACTGCCGCTCTATCGCGACCTGCTCGTGTGTGCCGACAACACGGTGCGCGCCGCTGAGCGGGCCAGCGAGAGGCTCGAAGCATTTCGAGGCGGCGACGTGTTCGACGAAGCCGTGGCGCAGGAGCTCGCACGAGAGCTGCGTTCCTTCGTCGGGCTTGCGCAAAGAGTCATCGACCAGACGCGGCGCCGCGTGTTGAAGGGTGAGTCGGTCCCGGCGCAGGAGAAGGTCGTGTCGATCTTCGAGCCGCACGTCGACATCATCATCAAGGATCGGCGCGAGGTCCTGTACGGCCACAAGATCTGTCTCTCCGCCGGCGCATCGGGACTCGTCACCGACGTCGTCGTTCACGAGGGCAACCCGTGCGATTCCACGCTGGCGCTCGAGATGATTCGCCGCCAGACGGAGCTGTACGGTCGGCCACCGCGGCAGGTCAGCTTCGACGGTGGCTTCGCATCGCGAGCGAACCTCGAGGCGATCAAAGCCCTCGGTGTGAAGGACGTCGCGTTCAGCAAGGGCCGCGGCCTCGGTGTCACCGAGATGGTCAAGAGCACGTGGGTCTACCGGAAGCTGCGCAACTTCCGAGCGGGAGTGGAAGGCGTCATCTCGTTCCTCAAACGCGCGCTCGGTCTGGGCCGCTGCACATGGCGATCGGCCGCGTCCTTCGCGGCGTACACGTGGGCGTCGGTGCTCGCGGCCAACCTGCTCGTGGTAGCGCGTCACAAGCTGGCGTGACGTCGGCCGACGTCCGAGTGCAGCCGGCGCAACCGACGCGGAGCGCCGTGGTCCGTCCAAAGCACACAGCGATTACGCAAACTCCCCATCCCGCGGCGCGATTGGGTGCTCGATGCATCTCGCGCTGTCGTACCAGTGAATTGCAGCGCGTCGCTCAACGACGCCCGGCCGCGTAAACGCGCATTACGGGATGGGAACTAGCTAGCTAGCTGGGCTGGTCTCTACGGTTCTCGATGGCTCGAGAGGGAGCTTGTACTCCGGCTCCCCAAGGCTTTCGGAGAGTTCGCAGAGGCACATTTCGGTCTTTGCGTGGAGCATAAGGGCAACCATACGAATCCTGTAAGGGTCCGACAGGGCCTGAAAAAGCTCATGCAGCGGTGAATTTACCTTATGCATATTTTGATTTCTATTCTCAATTGCAGTATGGTGCAAGTGTTTTTCATCTACCTTTCAATGGCATTTGGAATTTTGGGATTGCTTGTCCTTTGCCGTATCGATGTGTTTGATGGGGCCTAGCTATGAAATTTCTTGCACAGATTTTACCGTTTATCTTCTCTCTCCTCTGTTTTTCTCCTGCGTTCGGAGTGACGACGAACTCACCCGATCTCGTTGTTCATCTCCTAGACTATTTGGCGAAAGACTATGGCGGAGCTGTCCAAAACGGGAAAGTCATCAGCAAGTCTGAATATGCGGAGCAGGTCGAGTTCGCTGAGATTGTAGAAAAGAATGCGAATGGCGTTGCGAAGCTCACCCAAAATACTGCCTTCATGGCAGGAGTGAATGATCTTCGTTCGCTAATTCAGAAGAAAGGTTCTCCCGAAGAAGTTTCAAGGCTAGCCCGCAAACTTCAGCAAGACGCGATTCTTCTTGTTGGTATTGAGGTCGCCCCTACAAAGTGGCCCGAGCTTTCAAAGGGGGCGGCGCTCTATCAGGCCAACTGCGTAAGCTGTCATGGTGCGAACGGAAAAGGAGATGGTGTTGCGGGTGCAAATCTTGATCCCAAGCCCGCGAACTTTCATGATCCCGAACTTGTCTGGAATAGCGCTCCTTACAAATTTTTTAACACGATTCGCCTTGGAGTCCCCGGAACCGGCATGGCCGCATTTTCTCATTTAACTGATGAGGAGGTTTGGGCGCTTGCGTTCTATCTAAAGTCTTTGCCTTATGTGGATCGCTCCAAGGGAACGGCGTCGGGTATGGACTTGTCTCTCAAGGAAACTGCGACCCTCACGGACGCTGAAATTGCCGAACGCATGGGCGGAAAAAAGGATGATGCAGTTGCGGTCATTGGTTCCCTTCGAGTGAATGAGGGCGGCGCTCAAGGCATCGATCCAATCAGGGTTGCCGAGGATCTTTTGAATGAAAGTTTCGCGGCAGTGAAGAGCGGTGAATTTGACACTGCAAGTAGACTCTCCCTTCGCGCCTATCTTGAAGGTATCGAGCCGCTGGAGCCAAAGATGAAGGCGAACATTCCGGGCTCCGTGGAAAATATCGAAGCCCTGATGAGTTCCTATCGATCGTCCCTCGATAAGCGCGATCCGATTACCAAAATCGAAGCCAGGAAAACCGAGATTTTCGGAAAGCTCAAAGAGCTTCGGCTCGCCTTTTCAGAAAAGAAGATGTCTCCAGGAGTTGCATTTGGTGCGGCCTTTTCGATTTTTCTTCGTGAAGGCTTTGAGGCCGTCCTCATCATTATCGTTCTCATCAGTATTCTTCGGGCCATGGGTCAGCCCGAGGCCGTTAAATGGGTCCATTACGGATGGTCGGCGGCGATCGGACTTGGAGTGGTCGCCTGGTTTGCCTCGGGTCTTTTGCTTTCCATGAGTGGGATGAGCCGAGAACTCATGGAGGGCCTCATCTCCGTGCTCGCGGTTGGAGTGCTCGTATACGTCGGATTTTGGCTCCATCGCTACTCAGAGGTAAAAAAGTGGCACGCCTTCCTTGAGGCAAAACTTCGACACGGACTAAACAAGGGAAGCTACCTTGCCCTTGCATTGGTCGCCTTCATGGCGGTTTTCCGGGAAGCGTTTGAGGTTGTGTTGTTCCTGCGGGCAATTTGGATTGATCTCGACCCTTCCGGCCAGACGGTTGCGGGGACAGGAGTTTTAAGTTCCTTTATTTTACTCATGGGGCTTTCATATTTTGCTGTTCGTGAAAGCGGAAAATTGTCGATCAGGCTTCTCTTTCAGATTTGCTCATGGACAATGGTCGTACTCGCCGTTGTGCTCGCAGGAAAGGGGGTTCATGCTCTCCAGGAGGCGGGACTCGTTCCCGTGTCGATGCTCTCGATTCCACTCAGAGTCGATCTGGTCGGGCTCTACCCAAGTATTCAAACTCTGTCGGCTCAAGCAGTGGTGATCGCGGTTTTCGGGCTTTTTCTTTTCAGTGAAAAAAGTCGGCCAACTCCGGCGGCGTAATACTCAGTTGAGTATGGAACTGCATGTGGCGCGGGAGCTGGCCACTTTTCTGGCGCACAGCAAGGTGAGGTAAGAAAAAGTCGCGTGAACTATTGGACGTTTTGAATCGATACGTTGAGTGATCGGAGAAGAGTGAGAACTAAATTGCTTAAAGAAAAATTCAGTGTTAGGGATTGAAGGGATGAAATTTGTTTCATGGTTTCTCATTTTAGCTACGTTCATCGGTGTGGTCACCGGGACAGATGGCGCTTGCCTTGAAAACCATGAAACCCAGATCGCTGCCCATCATTCTACAAGCCATTCGACCGATTCGAATTCCGTCCCGTCATCCGATTGCCATCATGAAGGATCTCCATGCCATAGTTGCCATCTGGGCCACTGTGCATTTGTAGTGGCCGTCTCTTCAAGTGGCCTTATGGCTCCCGTGCAGAAAATTTTGCCACCTGGGTATCTGGCAACATTGCCCACGAGTTACCCGTCCAGCCTTTTTAGACCTCCTATCGCCTAAGTCTTTTTCTAGACTCAATCTCAATCTTTTTTCACAACCATAAGGAGGTTTTGTGTACGCACGCTTATTTTTACTTTTGTTGCCGATTTTCTTTATTGCTTGCTCGTCAATCGAGCGTAAGCCGAATTGTGTTCAGAATCCGAATTCGCAAAAAGAAGTTAAATGCGAACAGGAGAAAGCTCCCGAATCTCGATCGACCCACGGAGGATATCGTGAAAGGCCATAGCACGTTGAAAGCAAATCTAATTAAAGCAGGGGGCATCAGCCTCCTGCTTTTTGTGAGTGTGGGTCAGGGTTTTGCGCAGCCCAACGCCTGCCAGCCGAAAGGATATGAGGAACTCTTAAGATGCGCGATACGCCAGTCCTCAGAAATGCAGATTGCGGACCAGCAATTAAAGGCGGCGGGCAATCTTGAAGGAATTGCCCGTCAGTGGATAAACCCCGAGCTTGAAGCTGAAAGCGTACAAAAGAATTCCGACAAGTCCGAAACTACGGCAGCTCTGCTATTCAACATCCGTTTGGGCGGAAAAAGAGGCGCCGCTATCCAGGAAGCCCAAGGTGAATTTCAGAAAGCACAAGCTGAACGTGATTTAAGTTCCTCACAGGCAAAGTTAGATCTGATCCTGAAACTCTACCGGCTAAATCACTTGAAACACGAAATTAAGATCGAAGAAGAATCCGTTTCGACATTTTCTAAAATTATCGGTCAATACCGAGGTAAGGCCGCTCTATCTCCTGAACAAGAAGTCTCCCTTGCAGTCTTCCGAATGGCGACCTCCGATCATCAGTTGAATCTCGTAAAACTGAAAAGTGAAAAAGAAAAGCTCTTGCAAGAACTTTCGTCCTCCACGAGCCTCTCCAAAGAACTAATTCTAAGTAATCTTCCGGATCACAAAGTAAATTGGCCGGAGATCTCCAGCAAAGCCCAAATCGAATCTTCGCCCCATGCGAGATTTGCGGCTGGGGAATTACTTTCAGCTAAAGGACAGAAGGAAAAAGCCGACGCCGAGGCATGGCCCGACCTCAAGGTTGGCCCCGCCATTAAGATCCAAAAGGATGGCGGAGCAAGCGAAAATTTTTACGGATTATCGCTCTCGATGCCATTACCTGTCTTTAGTCTCAACGGTGCAGGCCGGACCTATGGTTCGCAGAAATTGGTAGGAGCTGAAATGAACCATTCGCTTACTAGCCGAAAAGTATCGGGACTGCGCGAGCAACTGGCGGAAAAATATCGAGCCACCGTCTCAATTCTCAAGGCCTCGATTACAGACAAATCCGCCGAAGAAAAACATGAGCGCATTGAACGGCACTTTTTCAGAGGGCTTGTCTCGAGTTCCCTTGTTATCGAGGCGCATCGTCAACTTATTGAACTTGAGGAAAAGCGAAATGAGTCTGAGCGCGACGCCCTTGAAGCCCTCGGGGCAATCCTCATTATCGACAATCAATTCTCTGAGGTAATCCTATGAAATACCTATTTATTCTCATCACGCTCTTTGCCTATGGGGTCACTAATTTTGTGAGTGCCGGGGAAAAAGACCATAAGCATACAGAAAAAAAAGCCGAAGACGACCACGATGAAAATCATGGCGAACACAACGAACATGAGGGCCATGCTGAAAAGCATGCCCACGGGCATGGCGATAATGAAAGTGAAGATAAACGCGCGGCTCACGATGAACATGAACACGAAGGTCATGGCGAGCACGAAGAGAATGCCCAGGTTGGACCCAATAAAGGCATTTTAGAAGCAAATGAAACTGATGGAATCAAATTGTCACCAGAAGCCGAAAAGAATTTTGAAATTTCTAGGATCAAGGCATCGGGAAACCCAATTGAACTTCCTCAGAAGGCGATTGTAAGTGCTGTATCTGAAATCAACGTCTATCGCTATCGGAACGGCTTTTATAAGCGCATCGATTTTGAAGAGGTGGCTCGGAAAAGCGACAAAGTCACCATTCGTTCTAAAGATATTAGAGCTGGAGATGAAATTGTCACTCAAGGACTTGGCTTCCTTCGGCTTGCAGAAATTGCGGCTTTCGGTGGCGCTCCCGAAGGTCACTCACATTAAGAGGAATTTAAAATGCTAAACCAAATTATTCGAATTTCCATATACAACCGCGGAGTGGTCCTTTTTATGACTCTCTTGATGGCGGTCGCGGGACTTTATACGTTTCAGCACCTTCCAATCGATGCAGTTCCAGATATCACTAATAACCAAGTTCAAATTAACACCGTCATTGAGGGACTCGCTCCGGAAGAAATCGAAAGGACCATTACCTTTCCCGTTGAATCCTCCATGCGAGGAATTGCTGGTGTTGAACAGGTTCGTTCGATTACACGCTTTGGTCTTTCTCAGGTGACAGTCGTATTCAAGGATGAAGTTGATGTTTATCGAGCGAGGCAACTCGTGACCGAGAGACTTCAGGGCGTTTCAGGAGATTTACCCGCCCAAGCACGTCCCGAGCTCGGCCCAATCTCGACGGGGTTGGGTGAAATCTATCAGTACGTTCTTGATTTCAAAGAGCGCGCCCAGGGAGAAGCCCGCATTAGACAACTCATGGAGCTGAAGTCCCTTCAGGATTGGTTCATCAAACCCCGTCTCTTGACGGCCGAAGGTGTCGCTGAAATCAACACCTCCGGAGGTTTTGAGAAACAATACCACGTACAACCTGACCCAAAGAAAATGGCTGCCAACGGCATTCACTTTGACGAAATTAAACAAGCTCTTGAAAAAGTAAATAGGAACGTCGGCGGAGGATATGTTGAACAAACCGCTGAGCAATTTCTTGTTCAGGGGGTTGGTCTAATTAAATCTGCTAAGGAGATTGAACGAATCCCGGTGAAAACTCTCGAATCGTTCAAGATCATTACGATTGGGGATATTGCCAAAGTTGCTCTCGGCAAAGAACTCAGGACCGGAGCAGCAACTTACGATGGTGATGAAGCCGTATTAGGTACAGTCATGATGCTCCTGGGAGAAAACAGCCGAACCGTTTCAACCAGAGTTCATGACAGAGTCGAAGAAATCAGAAAATCGCTTCCTAAAGATATCGAGCTGACAACGGTTTACAACCGCTCTGATCTTGTGAATGCTACGCTTGGGACGGTCGAGCACAACTTGATAATGGGCGCGATTCTTGTGACGGTCATCCTTCTCATTTTGCTTGGAAACATTCGCGCGGCCCTTATCACAGCCTTGACGATTCCATTTTCATTGCTTGCTACATTTCTGGTTATGAAGCCCCTTGGAATTTCAGGAAACCTGATGAGCCTTGGAGCGCTCGATTTCGGAATCATCGTCGACGGAACAGTGATAGTTCTCGACAACTGTGTCAGATTTATTCATGAACGGACAAAATCTTTAAAGCGCGGTCTCTCTGCCGATGAGGTCAAAGAAGCTGTTTATCAGGCTACAGTGGAAATTCGTTCAGCTGCCGGTTTTGGACAGTTCATTATTGTGATGGTATTTTTGCCAGTTTTTGCTCTGACTGGCGTTGAAGGCAAAATGTTCATTCCAATGGCATCAACCTTTGCCATCGCTGTGCTTGCGGCGTTCATTCTCTCGTTTACCACCGCGCCTGCTCTAGCAAGTCTTTTGCTCTCGGGAAATGCCAGCGACAAAGAGCCGCGTCTCATGGTTTGGATTCGTAAACTCTATGTTCCCGCGTTCGAATGGTCCTTTAAACGCGCAAAACTCACCATGGCCCTAGCCCTGGCCTCGGTGGTTTTAGGAGTAGGCTTATTCATGACCCGAGGGGCTGAGTTTTTACCGCAGTTGGGTGAAGGCTCGTTTGCGTTTCATATGATTCGCCCCGTAAATGCGAGCCTTAGCCAATCG
Source organism: Bdellovibrionales bacterium (assembly GCA_026648125.1). Lineage (GTDB taxonomy): Bacteria > Bdellovibrionota > Bdellovibrionia > Bdellovibrionales > UBA1609 > JAIBAM01. The sequence goes on from JAPKGD010000001.1 coordinate 8,587, forward strand.
GTTGAGTTTCAGAAAAAGGCCGACCGTGTGGTCGAGAGTTTCCCAGAAGTTGACCACGTTTTTTCAAGAATTGGGACAAGCGAAGTCGCCACCGACCCTATGGGAGTTAACGTGTCTGATACCTATATCATGTTAAAACCCAGATCGGAGTGGCCAAAGGCGAATGGAAGCCGCAGAACGTATCAAGAGTTGACGGAGTCGATTGTCGAGAAACTGAACCGTGAACTTCCGGGCCAAACTTATCTTGCTTCACAGCCGATTCAAATGCGCTTCAACGAGCTCCTAGAGGGCACGAGAGCTGATGTGGCAGTGAAGATCTTCGGACCAGACTTGGATAAACTGGTCGAATTTGCAAAGAAGACTCAGGAAGTGATTTCGAAGGTCAAAGGAGCTGGCGACGTAGAAGTCGATCTGGCAGGAACTTCCCCTGTTTTAAAGATCGAGCCAAATGAGAGTAGCCTCATGCGCTACAACGCTTCGATTTCTGATGTGTTGGATTCCATTTCCATTGCTCTTGGTGGACAGGAAGCCGGATTCTTGTACGAGGCGGAAAAGAAGTTCCCTATCGTTGTTCGGCTCGACGATCAAGCCAGGTCAGATCTGGGAACTATTCGAGAGCTTCCAGTGGGAATCGGATCGAATACCATTGTTCCTCTAAAGAACCTTGCTTCCATCTCATTTAAAGAGACCTATGGATCAGTCAATAGAGAAAACTCAAATCGTAGGTCTGCGGTTCTTATCAACCTTCGAGGGCGTGACACGGAATCATTCGTTAAGGAAGCGCAAGAAGCCGTGGCGAAAGAAATTAAACTCCCTGATGGATACTATTTTGAGTGGGGAGGAAATTTTAAAAACTTAGAGCAAGCAAGATCTCGGCTCATGATATTAGCACCCATTGCCTTGGTTTTAGTTTTAATGATGGTCTACGCCGCTTTTGGCAGTATTGGTGAAACGCTTCTAATTTTTGGATGTGTGCCGATGGCTCTCGTAGGTGGAGTTATCGGATTAATTCTCAATGGCCTTCCCTTTAGCATTTCTGCTGGAATTGGCTTTATCGCTCTTTCGGGAATTGCAGTCTTGAACGGAGTGGTTCTTGTCAATTTCTTTAATCAGCTCAAAGCCGAAGGCAAGACAGGTAAGGATCTCGTGCTACAGGGAACGCTCGTCCGTCTTCGTCCCGTGATGATGACGGCTCTTGTGGCTGTTTTCGGGTTTATTCCGATGATGGTATCGACTGGAGTCGGAGCTGAGGTTCAAAAGCCACTCGCGTCCGTAGTTATCGGCGGAATCATTTCCTCGACACTGCTGACACTCATCGTTCTACCAGTCGTATTTTCCGTCTTTGAAATAAAAATGAAAGGGCGCGTGGCCCACTGATTTTAACTGGAACAGGAGAAGAAGAGAATGAAAGCAAAAGTTGTCCTACTAAGTGTTTTTATGGGAGCCTTTTGGGCCTCTGGATGCGCCCATACTCATTCCGTACAGGGACCAGAACAAAAATCGGAAATCCCCGAAGGAGTGCGGGTGGCAATTGGATCGAGCGAAGTCAAAGAAGGTGAAAAAGTGGATGTGCTGCGCTCGGTTTGCAAGAAGGTCAGTAGGCCTCGTGGACGCTCAGGAAACTCTTGTATCGATCAAAAAGTCGGCGAAGCACGCATCCTCAAAGTGCTCGACCATGACTCGGCGATTGTTGAGCCTGACCAAGGCTTGACAATGGATTTGAGCATGAAAGTTGAGAAGCAAAAGTAATGCTTATGACGAGGTCGTCGAGCAACAAGAAATTATATCTATGTTGATAGGAATGTTGAAGTGATCCGGCTCATTTTTTTGGATCGACGGGCGTACCTAATCCGTGCGCCCGTGGTTTAGGCGGCTCAAAAGGCAATGACTTTGTCGGCCCATTGAGTCCAAGACGTTAACTCATCAAGTGTGCTGCGCTTAGTTCCCTCCATGAGTTCAGATTCGGTGATGCCGCGGGCATCCATGCAGGTTCCGCATACGCCGACTTCACCATTCTGGCGGCTGACGTTTTTCAACATCACTTCGATATTGTAGTAGCCCTGTGGAACCTTTTGCCCCTTCTTGGCACAAGCGGCAGCGTCGCCCATGAGGAAGATTTTGACCTCTTGCCCTTCGCGTTTAGAAAGTGAACCGGCTAGGCGCAATCCGTTGTAGGAGTGCTCCGTTCCGTATGGCTGACCATTGAGAATGAATAGTGTTTTCATAATGACCTCGGCTCCATCGCGTCGGGTTGCACTCCAAAAGTATCTCTATAATCGTAAGAAATCAAATCTCGAAAAATAGATTGCGAAATCCACCTAGAAGTCTTCCTTAAAAGACTTTTCATGGCCGCAGGAATCTCCTTTCTTGGATTCCCAATTTTTCATTCAATAATTCCAGACACATAACCACCTCTTGCTTTGGCCCGATTTGGGCTCTTCCGTTGCTTTTACTTGCCTCTAGTCGGCGCGTTCAGCGCCAAGGAGGACAAGTGAATGCAAAAGTAAAATTGGTTCGAGTCGGTCAATATTGGCTCGACAAGAAATTACTGAAAGAAGGCTACGGCCTTAAGGACATTATCGACGAAGACGATCCCGTCATCGAGCTGCCCGAATTATTCGACGCCGAACGCAGGCGACATACCGGCTGGATGATCTGTCCTGATTGCGGCGAGCGCTCGCAAGTGGATCGACGAAATCCTATCTGTTCAAGTTGCGGGTGGGAACAAGCAACGGAAGGTCTCACGAAATGTGCAGCCTAGCGAACCTTGCGCGCCGAGCGCGTGCTTTCGGTCGATGGCTCTCATGTGAGCCGATTTACCAAGTCCGCGTGGACCACCAAACCAAATGGATGAGTGTGAGTGAGCTCATTCAAGAAGGGCAACAACAAATTTTTAATCAAGGAGTTTTATATGAACCAAGAACAAAAAGAACAATCATCGCAATTGAAAAAACCGAAACTTTACCGCTTCAAGCTGATGCAAGGAAATGTCACGACTGACGGCACCTTTGAGAAGACCAAGACCGTCGGGATGGCTTATCTAACTGACGGAACGCGGAGTTACTCGCTGAAACTCTGGATGCTGCTCAAGGACAGATTTTATCTCGTCCCGAGAAGAAAAGACCAGACTCAGTTTCTCGTGCTTACACGGGAAACGAATCGCAATCCGTCTGCAAAGAATCGTAGCTTCTCCAACATCGTTGGAAACGGTCAGGCGCTCCCCGCGCTCGGAGTCGTTCGCATCGACTTCGATCTCCTGGATAAACCCATCTACATGAGCATGTTTCCCGAGTCGTTCTCCCATTCTTCTAGGATGCAAGAGCCGGAGGTCGTCAATGAAGCGGCCTAAATTTCACGCAACACCAACCATCGCACAAGGAGTTTCCATGAAACGCAATCAAGCACTGCTTGTTCTCGGACTCTTTCTCTTGATCGGGATCTTTATGCCCGATCTCGCTCACGCAAGCCTCGAATCGAGTCTCTTGGGTATTAAAACAAAACTTACGGGAGTGATTTTGCCGCTCCTCTCCGTGATCGGGATTGCCTTCGCGGCGATCTCGTTCTTCACCGGCAACCCCAATGCGAAACAACATATCGCTTACGCGATCCTGGGTTGCATTTTCGGGTTCGGAGCGCAGGCCATCGTCGACTTCATCTCCCAGACGGTTCGCTAGAGGAGGCGTGACATGGATGAACAAGGACTATCGACGACGAAGGTTCCCCGAGCCCTGGAAATGAAGACGAAGCTGTTTGGCTACGAGCTGCCTGACTTGCTTCTCATCTTCATGAACTTAGCCGTGACGAACCTTGCGTTTGGCTCCACGTCCTTCCGCTATCCGTTGGTATGGGGAACAACGCTAGGATTGGCGTTGTTCCTCTTTTTTGCGAAGCGCGGACGACCAGACAACTACCTTCAACACTTGGGCGAATTCATCGCGCAGTCGGCCTACAAAGCCGCAGGCGCGCCGGATCGCCTATACAGAAAATTCAGAAAGGACAACCAAAATGCAGAAAGCTAAAGACGACGCTCTAGCGCATGAACTCCCGTATTGGGATTTTATGGAAACGCCGGAGCCACACGCCATTCTTTTCGATGGCTCCCTGGTCGGCGGCATCAAAGTCTCCCTGAAAGACATCGAGTGCCTATCTGACGACGAGGTAAACGGATTTACCGTGGGCCTACGCACGGCCCTTAACTCCATCAGTGAGGGAACAGCACTGCAATTCGTTCTCGGCGTCACTTCCGACTTTTCGGATTTGATTCAACGTCATGTGGACGGATTTTCCTCGACCGCGCATCCACTGGTGAAGACCATCGCGGAATACCGAGAGAAGAAGCTCAAGGAAGCCGTCGAAAATCGAGAACTCTACAAACCGGAGCTCTGCGTGTATCTGCGCACAGCTATGGTGGAGCAAAAGCGGGCCGGATTTTTTAGGAGAAAAGAAATTTTCTCCGCAAACGCGGCGAAGTCCTACCAGGACACGCTCGACGTATTGAGCCAGAATATCGACACGCTTGTTTCCTCGTTTCATTCCATCGGGCTTGAATCGCGGAGGCTCACGAAGACTGAAATTCTCTCGAATATCTATGGATTTCTGAATCCCAAACGAGTCTACGAAGAACCCACTCCCAAAATCATCATGTTCAAGGAGAATGATCTTGAAAAAGAAGTGATTGATGAGGCGGAATGGCTTGCTGCGCAGTCGCCGCGTGAGCAGCTAGTTTTTGGCGATCTCATCTTGAACTTCGATCAGTTCACGCTTGATTCGCACTACCACAAAGTCGTAACGCTCAAGACTCTGCCGGAAGTGACTTATGCAGGACAGCTCGCGCAGTTTTTACGAATGCCGTTCCACTACAATCTCAATCTGTCACTCGAAGTTCCGCCTCAGGCGAACGAGATGGCGAAGCTCCAGCAAAAGCGCAAGATGGCGCACTCGATGGCCGTTACCAGCGGAGGCAAAGCGAGTGATTTGGAGAGTGAATCGAAGCTCTCCTCAACGGAGGAGCTGATTCGAGAGCTGCTGAACACGGGACAGCGTATCTATGCCGCGCAAATGAGTGTCATCCTCCGAGCGCCGGCCACACCGGAGGGAGCCAAGAGGCTAAACCGTGAGGTGCGCGAAGTGCTGGCGCGGTTTCGCGCGCTACAGGGAGCCGAAGGTTTGGAAGAAAGCGTCGGTAGTTGGAAGATCGTCAAAGGAAGTCTCCCGGCAGCGCCTATCAATCTTGAACGGGCACGAAAGATGAAAACAAATAATCTCGCCGATTTTCTGCCAGTCTATGGCCCGAGAGAAGGCGATCGCGATCCCGCAGTGATTTTCCGAAATCGCTTGGGCGGACTCGTGGGCTACAACGCTTTCGATCCGGGCCTTGGCAACTATTCGTCCCTGGTCACGGGGTCGTCCGGGTCCGGCAAGAGTTTTCTGAACAACGCCATTCTCTTGCAGGAATTTGCCCGCAAGATGCGCGTTTATATCATCGACATCGGCGGCTCCTATAAGAAGCTCACCGAGGCACTGGGCGGCCAGTATCTGGAAGTCAATCTCTCCGATCAATATCGGCTAAACCCTTTCGCACTTCCCGACCCGAGAGAAGAACCGAGCAACCAGAAAATCAAGTCTTTACTTTCCATTGTTGAAAGTATGGTGAGCGAGGATGAGAAGGCGAAGCTCCCGAAGCTCGACCGTGCGCTTTTGGAGCGGGCCTTGATCGAGCTTTATAAATCGCGCCGAGCCAAGGGAGAGGTGCCGACACTTTCGGACCTTGCCCGTTATCTATCGGCTTTTGAGGAAGACTCGATGCGGGCCATCTCGAAGATGCTTTATCTCTGGACTGGCGAACGCCCCTACGGGCGGTTGCTCGATAGTCACGGAAGCCTTCGCGCTGATGCCGATATTTGCACGTTCGACTTGAAGGGACTTTCAAGCTACCCCGACCTACAAAGCGTGATGATCCTGATTCTGACTGACTTCATTCTTTCGCAAATTGCGAGCGAAAAAGAAAAGAAGTCTCGGATCATTATCGACGAGGCGTGGGAGTTGCTGAAGTCGAACGCGGCGGCTTCGTTCATGGAGCTTTCCGTGCGAACGCTGCGAAAAATGGGCATGGGTTCGGGAATTACCTTCATTACTCAGGGTGTAGAGGAAATCGTCGCAAGCCCCATCGGCTCCGCGATCCTCAATAACACGGCTACGAAATTCATCATGCTCCAGCGAGGTGATTCAGAGGTTCTAGCAAATGTTCTAAAACTCAACGATCAGGAGCTCTCTCTAATTCACTCTCTACAGCAGAAGAAAGGCGAATATTCAGACGGGTTCATGATCGAAGGAGATCACCGTCAGGTTGTCAGAATTTTTCCAAGCCCATTTGAATATTGGCTTTCCACTTCGGACGCTCAGGACAACCGCTACCTCGAAGAACTGAAAGAGCAAGGGCTTGATCTTGTGGCCGCAATCACCAAAGCGGCGGCAGTCTACCCGAACGGAGTGGCATCTGGCCCCGCCGCGAAGGAGTCTGCATGAGGAAGCTAAGGAAATTGCTTCTAGTTGGAGTGATGAGCCTATGTCTTGTAGTGCCTAAGCCCGCAAAGGCTGATCTCTTCGGCGGTGATGTGGCTGTGTTGGTGCAGATTTTAGCGAATGCCATTCAGCAACTCGCGCAACTTCGTCAGATACTTGGAACTGGAGCGGATACACTCGACCTCTTGCGAGACATCAACCGAGGGATAAGAGACGGGCTCGCCATTATCCAAGTCATCAATCCCAGATTCAATCCCGGACTTTATGGGGATCTGGATACTGCGGATCGCGTATTGTCGGTCATCCAAGACCTTTACGGACGAATTCCACAAACAGGAGAAGCACGGCTCCAAGAGGCGCAAGACAGATCGGTGGCGGAAAGCATTGCCATGAACGGCACTCTTTTCCGTTTCGCTGATCAAGCGGATGAGGAAAGCAAACGGATTATCGCTCATGCGCGAGACGTAAGCCCTCAAGGAGCCGCCAAGCTCCACGCGCAATCGCTTGCCGTTCTAATTGGCGTTACGACTCAGGTGCTTCGTACAAACTCGATGATGCTCAAGATGATGGCTGAAAACATGGCGCTGCAAAACCGCAAAGACAAGGTACAGGCAGCGCAGTTTCGGAATCAATACGACGGCCTGAGTGACGCTTTCCGAGGACTCCCCACAACCACGAGTCTTCAGCCGTTGAAGGGAGAAAACTGATATGCCGCATTTTGATCTATTGGGGTCACTCATGCGTGACCTTCACCAGGAATTCGTGAGGATTTACTACCTCATGCTTCCGGTCTTTTTCGCTCTTGCCGTGGCGGTGGCTTGGTTTCGCTCTCCGCAGGGAGGACTTGATTTCCTCGATACGTTCAAGCGGGCCGTGGTCGCCACGATCTTACTTTCCGCGTTCCCCGAGATCAGCTCCGCCATTGTTTTCGTCGCGGACGGAATCGCGGAGCGAATCGACAATCTCAACCGCATCGACACAGTTATCCGAATGGCGCAGGAAAAGTCGCAGGGCTATTCGCTTTCGGCGACGAGTATTCTGCTGCAATTCGATGATCTAATAGTCGCTGTTCTTTCGTTCGCGAGCTACTTGGTTCTCTATATAGCACGATACCTCACCATAGCCATGTATCACTTTTTTTGGTTGTTCTACATGGTTTCGGCTCCGATTCTCCTTCTCTTCAATCTCTTCCCTGGAACAAGCCAGATCACGTCCAATTTGTTCCGTGGAATGGCTGAAGTCGCCTGTTGGAAAATTGTGTGGGCGATTCTCGGCGCAATGCTCGCATCCCTTAGCTTTGGCGAAATGTATCGCTCTGAAGGGAGTTACGTCGAAATGATCGTGATGAACTTCGTCATTGCGGTTTCGATGCTCGCAACACCGATGGTGGTGCGCTCCCTCGTTGGTTCCGGCCTTCAGTCGATGTCATCCATGCTCGGAGCCGCGACAGTCGGAGCGATGGTCGCCGCTCCTGCTAGGGCCGCAACCGTATTCACCACGGCTAGATCAGGAGTATCCCAAGGTATGAATTTCGTTAGCTCACAATTGGAGAAACGTAGAAATGAAAAGGAAAAACGACGTGCAATGTATCACTACTAGAAAGGAAGTATAGATATGAATACACCTGTAAAATTAACCGCATCAAAGTTGCCGAAAATATTGAGTGATTTGTCTCACTCGAACCAATTTCTAAAAGTGTTTTCGCTTTCGTGTCTCTGCGTCTTGTTGCTGACCATAGTGGCTGTGCTGGTTCTTTCCAGCAAAGCTCCGGTTGTTCTAACGCTGACGCCTGAGGGAAACCGGCTTGAAGCGGCGACACCGCCGAAAGCTGAAGATGAAATTAAAGCCGCTATCGAGCGGTATCTTGATCGTCGCTATAAGTGGGAACCGGAAAATGTGAAACAACGCCTTTTTGAATCGGAAGCATTTGTTTTGCCTGGCAGTAGACGCGCCTTTCAGGGGGCCATCGCCAACGTCATTCGGTTTTCCACGGAAAAAAGCGTCTCGCAACGAGTTTACCCGGACAAGATCATAGTGAGCCTTGAGAAGAAAGCCGCGCTCATCTCCGGGGATCGCGTGACCGTGATCCAAGGGCTTAAAGCAGCGGGAAATCTGCGGCTTGAACTGAGCTTCGAGAGTGGTCCGCGCACGAGAGAAAATCCGTGGGGAATCTATATCACCAAAGAAAGAGAGGAAATGTGATGAATTTCATCATCGCAGCGATCCTGGTGCTCTCTTCGGCGAGCGCGAGTGCGGACACCCGCGTGAGGAAAATCGCGGTGCAAAATGACCAAATTGTAACGGTCAAAACGGCGCTTGGAATTGCCACGATGATCCAGGTGCCCGATCGACCCAATAGCGTCGTGGTTGGCGACCAAGAATCCTTTAAAGTGGAGTATCTCGACCAAGCCATCACGATCAAGCCCCTACACTCAGGAGCAAGAAGCAATCTCTACGTCTATACGGACTACCAACGCTACAACGTGCAGATTGTAACCGGAAGCGAGAGCACCGCGGATTATGTGGTGTATCTGGAACATCCAAAACCAAGGGAACAAAAATCTTCCCTAGTGTGGATGACATTTCGTAATCACCTGAAAAATGAAGACCTGATGCTGGAAGTGAAACGCCTTGGACGGGCGAAAGATGGCGTCTTGATCGTGGAGTTTCGCGTTTCCGGCGTGAAGCGAGAACCACTGAAGCCCGAATGGATTTGGCTCACGCAAAACGGCACGAGTAGGCCCATCCACAATCTGTTTCTCTCAAACCTCGAAGTTCGGCCTAGAAACGATGCAGAGGGTTTTATGCAAATCATGCGGAAAGACGTTGATCCGAATGAACCGCTACGAATCGAACTGCGAAGAAAGAAGGATTCCTATCTCACAATACCCAAGGTGAACGCATGGAAGTGATAAAAAGCCAGCTTTCAAAGTTGCTCTTGAAAGACGCGCTTCCTCTCACGAAGAAGCGCGATGTGAATTGGTCGGTGCTGAAAAAATTCGCGGGAATCGGAATCGGTATTGCGATTCTAACCGTCCTTCTTTTACCAGCTCCAAAGGAAGAACAGACGGTTTTTCATGAGACAAACCAAGGCGGAGGTTCCCGTGCCTCGGTAGAGAACAATCCCACGCAAGACACTTTGGCGCAGCTCCAATCGGCGCGAATGAATACCGCAGCGGTTCCGAATTCGCTGGACCCACTCTATATGGGTGGCGGTGCGAGTGGGTCTATGCGCGATCGAAATAGCAGTATGATCCTGACCCGCGGCGGAGTTGACTCCAGAACACAGCTCCCACCAGGCAGCCGCATTCTTGTGCGACTTGTACAAGGAGCAACCGTGGCAAATCAGGCTATGCCTGTTATTGCCGTGGTCGCAAAGGATGTCGTGCAGGAGGACAACCTAGTTATTCCCAAGGATTCAAAACTCTTTGGTGATGTTTCCTTCGACGATGGCTCGGAGCGAGCGCAAGTGAGCTGGAAGTCGCTCCAGTTTCCCGATGGACGCGAGCGCCAGTTCTCCGCCATCGGCGTCGCTTCCGACGGACAAGTCGGAGTGAACGGGAAAATCCACTCCGATGCGCTAAAAAATACGGTTGGACAAACCCTTACGCGATTCATCGGCGCCTATGCCGAAGGCTCCATGCAACGGGGTTCTTTTGGAGCGAACGAAGGAGGCCGCGACAACGGATTTAAGAACGCCATCGCGGAAACCGCGAAAGATCGCGCTGAAGCATGGGCTGAGGATATGAAGAAGGAGAGAAAATGGATCGAACTTCGAGCTGGCGACGAGTTCTTCGCGGTCGTGACCCAGCCCTTCACCTTCCGCGATCCAGGGGCGACCTATGGCCGATAAAAATCCTGGCGGCGACAACCACCAATTCGTGTATCTCGCGGGCCTCCTCTTCACGCTTCTGCTTCTAAACCGCTTTGAGGCGTGGTTTTCAGTTTGGATTTCGCGAGGTGAAAATCAAATGCTCCTTACGGGTTCAATTGGCGTACTCTCGGCGGCCTTTTGTTATTGGGCGGCGCAAAAGCGAAAGACCATGATGAAGAAAAAAGAGCGCGAGGCCGCGGTGATCGGGAACGCCGATCATGCAGTCTATTGCGGAAATACGAAAGAAGGAGACCCGGTACACATTAAGCCGCGCCAACGGGCGATGCACACACAAGTCATTGGGACGACGAACGCTGGAAAAACGGAGTCGGTCATTCTGCCTTGGGCGATCCAAGACATCGAACAAGGCAGAGGGTTGATCCTGATTGACGGAAAATCAGACAGGAGCCTCCTCGACAAGCTGTGGGCTTATACGGTGAAAGCCGGAAGGGAAAAGGATTTTCGTCTCTTCTCTTTGAGTAATATCAGCGAATCGCACCAGTTCAACCCATTGATCGGCGGAACGCCGGAGGAAATTTCAGAACGGGTCTTCAATGCCTTCGACTTTGAGAATCCTTACTACCGAAGTCTGCAATACGAGGTCTTTTCGCAAGTCATGCGGATTTTCGACGGGGCCGGCAGGGTTCCAACCTTTCTTCGCATCCATCAAGCGATCACGACGCCGGAACTCCTGGTGTCGATGACCGCGAGCTGCGAAGAGATGGGACTCAGAGAATGGGCCGAGTATTTCCGCGACCTACCGGAGAAAGATCGGATTCAGAGGACAAGCGGCCTCACAGCCGCCATCAGTCATTTTGCGTTCGGCAAAACGGCGCTGTTATTCAACACGGAAAGTCCGGCCATCACAATTGAAAATGCCTTGCTGGAAAATAGGATCATTTACTTTCAGTTGCCCGTGCTGCTATCGCCGTTCCTCGGGAAAGCCGCTGGAAAGATGATTCTCCAGTGTTTGCAAAGCACCGTTGCCAATCGTCACAGAGGAAAGAATAGAACGCCGGATTTCTATTCCGTCTTTCTGGATGACTTTTCCGAGTATCTGTATCCCGGATTCGTTTCGATCCTGAATAAGTCGCGAAGCGCCAACGTGGGGGTCGTATTCGCCCATCAGGCGCTCGGAGACATCAAAACACTTGGCGATGCTATCGCCAATTCCATTCTGACCAACGCGAATATCAAGGTCTTCATGCGTGGGAACGATCCCGAGTCCGCCGAATACTTTTCCAAAGTAATCGGCACTGTGAAAGCCATGAAGTACACCGAGCGCACGAAGAAAGGGCTTTGGAAGAAGGAGCAGACTGGTGAGGCATCAGCCCGTGAAGTGGATGAATTCATTGTTCACCCCAACCGATTCAAGCGCGAGCTTGGCGTGGGCGAGGCTGTGATGATCGTTCCTCACGAATCTGGAAGCCGAGCTCTCAATATCAAATTTTATAAATACGACGACCTAGCCCCTGTGACGATCCCCGCCGTTGAGAAGTACGCAGCGGGCAAGCTCACGGCGGAAAACTCTCAAAACCAAACTACCTCAAAGGAGGCCGCATGAATAAAGCGACCTTTTGTTATTTTGTTCCACTTGTCGCGCTTACCCTGGCTGCCGCCGGATGCGCGACGCAATCGAAGAGCATTGGTCTGGGCGGAGCCATTGGTGCCGGAGGCGGCGCTGTCCTTGGTGGCATCGCCGATCCTGGAAAAAACGGAGAATACCGGACAAGAAACGTGATCGTGGGAAGCGCCCTTGGCGGCATGGCTGGAATGATTGCTGGTTCCGTGATTCACGAGAATACGGAAAAGCAAAAGCAGGAAGCCTTTAAGCGTGGGCAATCTTCTCCTGCCAAACAACCCGGCTCGATGCCTAATCTCAAAGATCCCAAAGTAGATGCCCGATGGGTTGATGGGCGCATTGTCGGAAATCGCTATGTCGAAGGCCATTGGGAGTACGTGATCGTGGAGCCCGCGCGCTGGGAGGAAAACTGATGGCAAGGCATGAGTTTCCCGCTCGCGCACTACAGATCGCAGCGAAAGCCGGTTTCATCACGAAAGAATTATGGCGAGATCATGTATTTGGCGAAGTGCCGAAATCAGAGAGCGGTAAGCGACGATACCACTGGGCCTGGAAAAGTCTTATGCAAAGGGGCTATCTCCGGCCACACCCGAACCGCCATCTCTCGAACGTTTTGATCCTGGGGCACAAAAAACTCGGGATCATTCGCGAGCAATTCGGCGCGGCCTCGCGCAGTCCCTATGAAAGCCAGTTCCACCACGACGAGCTGCTTTTGCATGGTGTGTTGCAAGCCGAGCAAGCTGGACTTCTTCGCCACTGGACTCTCGAATCGGAGCTGAAATCGAACGAGCGGGACGAATTTAAGCTCACGAGCCAGGGTAAGGGACTTAAATACCCCGACGCGATTCTCTATCTTCTGAGCCGCAAGATGGCGGTGGAAATGGAACTGACGCTCAAAAACCGAAAGCGCTACAAGCAGATCATCGGAGCCTATGAATTTTTGAAAGACCTGCCAGTGATCCTGTTCGTGACGGCGACGCCGGCCATCGAGAGAGCCATCCGAGAGACGATCAAAGACAACCCTGCGGCGTTTGCGAGTGCACGCTTTGGATTCATGTCGCTCGATGAATGGCGAAAGAGTCCCGTAGATGGGGAAATCATCTGGAATAACGAACGTACCACGCTCAGAAAAATCGCTGCGAATTGAAAGCGAAAAACCATATCTCACTCGTATCTCGCTAGTGAGATACACGGCGAATGCTGATAGGAGCTAGAGAACCAGCAAATAGCTGAATTTAATACAAACACCGCTGCCGCCGCCCCTTGCCACTCCCCCGAGTCGCTGCTGACCCCTCCCTCTCCACGATGTTTCGATGTAGGGGTCAGCAGCTGGTGACTGGACAAGGGGCGACGGCGGAATACCAAGGAGAAATATGGAAGAACAAAATCTAGATACCAAAGAATTAAAGACAGAAGAAATACACAGGATCACTGTCTCAAAGGCAGCAGAGGAAGCATTGTCGGCGATTATGGAACGAGTGAATGACGGGTTCGACGGCGGCAAAATCAATCGTATGCAAGTAGCCAACTGGATCATACTGCGATTTAGCGACAGTTACGGTGATTCAGAGATCAAAGATATTCGGGCCGAGAACTTTGACGAAGTCGCCGTTCTCGAAGCGATTTTGCGCAGAGCAAAGAAGAACGGAAAAGTTCCCTTGGAAATTAAGGCCCTACTGCAAAAGCAGCTTGGCTTTGAGGAACCGCCAAAAAAGCGTAAAAAGTCCTTGCCAGACAATATCATCAATGATGATATGGAGAGCAACGGAGTATAAGGAATGGCTTTGCCTCAGCTTACGAAGAAGCAGATTGAAAAGACGCTGGCGGAGTATTGCGACAGCCGCGTACCGAAGCATATTCGTCACCAGCTGCGGCTCGAATTTGCTTTCCGTGGGAATACTGTTTCCATCTATGAGGTGCGCCCGGTGTGGGACGACCCAACTCGATTTACCGAAGGTCCCGTCGCACAGTTCCGCTTCGACCCGAAGGCCAAGACATGGACACTCTACTGGCGCGACCGTAATTTGAAGTGGCATGTGTACGACAGGAAGAAGCCGTCGCGCACATTTGATTCGCTTTTAAAGGAAGTAGATGCAGACCCAACTGGAATTTTTTGGGGCTGAGGCTGGCAGCAATTATGAAAGGCGAAGAAGTTAAACGCATTCGAGAGAAACTAGAAATGAACCGCAACGACCTTGCGGAGCTTCTTTGCTTGGCTGGCTATCAGAGTATGATGAACATTGAAACAGATTTTAGGAGGCCAGCAAAGCTGGCCGTCCGACTGCTTCGTTATTTGGACTCGCTTCCAAAATCGAAGGCTATGGTTTTGATCGAGGAGCTTAAACGCCATGACTCTCGTTAGAGTTTTACAAATTTGGAGTTTGTCTATGGCAAAGCGGCTCTCTTCTCGTGCCATAAAATGCATGGATCAACTTCCGCCGATACAACTTATTCCGATTTCTTCGGTTGAAGGTACTGACATTCTGAGAGTGAAAGAAATTGAAAATCTCGTCGCCCAAATTGTCCTCATTGGGCAAAAACGCGGGCGACCTTCTCGCAAAGAGGAGGAAACAAAAGATGCCGCATAAAATCGGAGCCTATGTTCGTGTGTCCACCGAAGAGCAGGCCCAAGTCCTCGAAGGCTCGCTAGAAAGCCAGCAACATCGTTTGAAGGGATTTATCGCCCTAAAGAGCGCGCATGAATCAGGCTGGGGAAAGATCGTAGAAACTTATATTGATGACGGATATTCAGCGAAAGATACCAATCGCCCGGCCTATCAACGGATGATGAGAGACATCCGCGCTGGCAAAATTAATTTGATTCTTGTCACCGATATCTCCCGCCTTTCAAGAAGTATTCATGATTTTTGTGTCCTCTTAAAAGAGCTCGACGAACACAAAGCGAAGTTCCTCTCAGTCAAGGAACAGTTCGATACAAGCACCCCGGCTGGGGAAATGATGATCTATAATATGGTGAATCTCGCTCAGTTCGAGCGGAAGCAAACCTCCGAACGCGTATCGATGAATTTCCATTCACGCGCTCTTCGCGGGCTACTCAATGGTGGCAGCCCTATCCTTGGGTACGACAAAGATCCTTCCAATCCGGGAAAGCTGGTTGTCAATAATGATGAAGTGCCGATGGTTAGGAAGGTATTTGAAATTTACCTCGAAACAGGCAGCTTGCAGGAAACGGCGATTCGCCTCAATGGAACCGGAATTCTTCCGAAAATCGGCAAGGGTCGCAAGTATAGGCACATCGCGAGCGGCAGATGGACCGTGAGTACCGTTAGAAGTCACTTAACGAACCTCGCTTACGCTGGTAAACGCGAGGTAAATCGAAGGTACAAATGCGAGGATCAAGATTACTTGAAGCCTTGGCAAAGATACCAGATCGTAAGCGCCTCCTGGCCAGCAATCATCAATGAAGAGTCCTTCAACATTGTCCAAAAGATGATCGAGGACAATCGGCTCAAGGAACGAGATCGTTTCAAAAAGGGTGAGCGACGATTTTTTCTTTTGTCGGGTATCATTCGTTGCGGTGATTGTGGCCGGGCCTTGATAGGTCAAGCGGCGACAGGCCGTAACCAAACCCACCGCTATTACGGGCATCGGCAAGTGGTCGGGGAAGCAATCACTTGCAAGCATAAACGCTTTCGTTCCGAAGAAATCGAAACCGCTGTAGTTGACCACCTGGACGACATTCTTTTGCGTGCTGGTCACTTGGACTCGATCGAAATGAATATCAAGAAGATTTACGGCGCTCATGGATCAGACCTGACTTCGGAAAGAGATCGCGTCGCCAAGGAATTAGTGAAGCTGGATAAAGACATCGAATCCGCGTTTCGACTCCACGCCGAGATGAATGGATCGCCTGAAGTTCTGAACGTGGTTCAGGAGAAGTTACAGAATTTGGCGGAGAAGAAACGAAAGCTGGTTTCTTACAAAGAGTCTTTGCTGGCTCAGATCGATACACACAAGGACGCCAGAGAAGCGAGATCTGTTATTGAAGATCGCGCCCTGGCATTTAAGAAGGGCT
>JAPKGD010000010.1 GCA_026648125.1 Bdellovibrionales bacterium
GTCTCTTTGCTTGTGATAATTGAATGACATACCAATCCCATTGTTTCTCGTCATATATATATCGAGAACTTGGGCGCGTTTATTGAGTCGAGAAAGCCCGAATATTCGGGCTCGACTCGACGGGAGTCTAGGACGATTTAAGATGAGTGAAGACAGCCAAGATTCCACCCCAGATAAGGGCCAGACCCGGGTCGACGCATTAAAGACCCTGATTTCAGAATTCCCACAGACTCCAGGTGTTTACCTGATGAAGAGTTCTAAAGGGAAAATCATATACGTGGGTAAGGCTAAGAATCTGAGGGCTCGCGTGAGATCGTATTTTCATGAGAATAACGATCACTCGGTAAAAACACGATTTTTGGTTTCACATATTGAGACGATTGAATACATTTTGACCACGACGGAAGTCGAGGCGTTCTTGCTTGAGGCCTCACTCATTAAAAAGCATCGGCCTCGGTACAACATCCGCCTCAAAGATGACAAGTCTTACCCTTACATTCGCTGCCAATTTCAGGACGCTTATCCGCGTTTCTATTTGTGGCGCAAAGTGAGTAACGATGGCGCCCTTTATTTTGGTCCATACACAAGCGGTTTAGCTGTGAGAGAGACCATCCGCTTTCTCAATCGCACCTTTAAAATTAGAGATTGCTCAGATGCATTTATGAAAACCCGAAAGCGGCCATGTATGACATACCAAATTGGTCGCTGTACGGCACCCTGTGTAGATTTGGTTTCGAGCGAAGAGTACGCGGTCGATGTCAAGGCGGCCCTTGAGTTTTTGCAGGGGCATGATGACAAAGTTGTAAGGGACCTTGAAAAGCGAATGAAAAAAGCTGCGAAGGATGAGCGATTCGAAGCGGCGGCTAAATATCGAGATAGCTTAAGCTCGGTACAGGCAATTTGGGAGAAACAGGCCGTCATTAATACAAGACGCCATGTCGATCAGGACGTGGTCGCCTACGTGGCCGGAGAAGAGGGAACCTTAATTGAAATTTTGAGTATTCGAAACGGCCGGTTAATTGGGCGCCAATCCCACTTTCTCTCTCGACTCAACGGCGATGCGCCCGGCGAAGATCCAAGAGAGTGGCTGACCTCATTTTTGAACCAGTACTATTTGGACAATTTTATTCCCAATGAAATTATTCTTCCCGTTGATTTGGGTGGAGATATCACCAAACTCTTTAGGGCTGTGCTTAAAGAAAGAGGTAAAGAGTCCCAATTGATCCCAGCACTCGGTGAAGAGGGCAAGCGGCTCATGGATATGGCTTACACCAATGCGAAGAGTCGGTTTAAAGATTATATTTCTGAAAAGCAAACTCGAGAAAAGGGACTTGAGGAGATTCAAAAGAAATTTAATCTCCCTCATTTGCCCAGGCGAATTGAATGTTTTGATATTTCCAATTTTCAAGGCGCGCAGAATGTTGCATCGCAGGTGGTTTTTGAGGACGGGACGCCCAAAAAAGAGGATTACAGACTCTATAAAATCAAATCTTTCTCCGGAAGTGATGATTTCGCCGCAATGAAGGAAGTGCTCAGTCGCCGCTTTAAACATATTGAGTATGATGATCCCCAGTTGGTGGTGGTAGATGGTGGCAAGGGCCAACTTAAAATGGCACTCGCGGCTCTCGCCGATTTAGGACGCACGAATATTCCCGTCGTGGGTCTTGCTAAAGCACGATCCAAGGGGAGTTTCTCGGACACTGAAATCTCCAGCACCGAAGAGCGCTTTTTTGTTCCAGGTCGGCAAAATCCAGTAACCTTTCAGACGAACTCGGCGGCCTTTCAGATCCTTGTAGGAATTCGAGACGAAGCCCATCGCTTTGCCATAACATATCACCGAAAGCTTCGCGGGCAGGCGACGATGGATTCTTCACTTGATCTGATTTCGGGATTGGGAGCGAAGAGGAAGCAGACACTGCTGAAAAAATTCAATTCTATAGCGGATATTGCAAAAGCCACGGTTGAGGAGCTGGCGGCACTTCCGACCTTTAATAGAACCTTGGCGGAAAGAATTCGACTTCATTTTGAACAGATGTCTCAAGCTGAAGTCCCATCAAATCCGCCAGAATCACCATCTACTGAAGGCGATGAGACTGCTTGATCGTACGAATTTGGCAATGGAGACAATTGGCCTCTTCGTCCACTTCATGAGTAATAAAATCGGTTTGGTGAATAAAATGAAGTTTTTGGCCGCAGAGGTAGCAAATCGTATGAGATTCAATTTCTTGCTCGCGCCACTCATCCCGGGTGACGGTCTTAAGAGCGGCTTTCACGGTTGTTGAAAGATCTAAAGGTCCCTGGTCTTGGGGGAATTCTTCTCTTATGTCGATGACTTTCTTGTCGTCCATGTGGCCTCCTGCCGCAACGTTCACAGGGTTTATCGGTGCCACTTTGGTTGACTTGAGAGAAATTCCGCTCGCGATGTCAGTTTTAGTCTCTTGACCGAGGCAAATTTTGCCTAATTGAAACGGCTTGTCATTCGCTTCTGAAGTGACCTTGAGGTCATTCTTATCTAAATTGATTTTCTATGAGTTTAAGCGGAATAGAGTCCCCACTTTACCAATATCTCCATGAGGTCTTAGGGCTTCGTTGGAGCCCGACCGGAGTCGAGATGCCTGGGCCAGCCAAACTTGGTCCTTGCGTCATTTTTTGTTCGCATAAACCTGGAGCCATGGAGGCGAAGCTCATCGAGCGTATGATGGCGGCTATTGGAATTACTGACTATTCAGTTTCTCAACAGTTGGCCGGCGGACAAGGTGTGGGACTCATATTAGACGATGAACTTTCTGAGCAGGCGGGTCTAAGATTGTTGGGAGAAACAGTCCGCTTTGAGGGACGCAGGCTATTGCGATCGCATAAGGTGTCCGACCTTCTAGAAGGCAATGAGGCGGAGGTTCAGACTCGAAAGCGTCAAGCTTGGGCCCACCTTCAAGCGCTAAAGCGCTTTTTAGTGGAGGAGGGCGAATGAGGTTTCTCTTTATATTAGCCTTTGCCATTGGCGGAGCTTTGTCGTGGGCAGATGACCCGCCAAACGGTGTTGCTAGCGCACCATGCACTTTGGAGTTTTCGCTCACCGGCACAATTGGTCCTGCGAGTTTGGATTTGCTCGAGCGAGCCTTGAGGCAAGCCAAAGAAGAAACTTGCGCCTCCGTTCTAATGACCATCAACACTCCTGGTGGGAGTCTCCAGACCACGAGGCTCATCGTCGAGGCCATTTTAAATTCCAGCGTTCCATTTTTGTGTGTCGTCGCGCCAAGTGGAGGTCATGCGGGGAGCGCGGGGGCCATCATTTTGCAGGCATGCCATGTAAATGGCGCTGTTAAGGGGACGAATATTGGGGCTGCGACGCCGATCCTTGCGACAGGAACCGAAATGCCAGAAGACCTTCGAAAGAAACTTCTCAACGACACCAGAAGTTGGATGGAAAGCATAACCCGCCTGCGCGGGCGAAGTGAAAAATTTGGTGCAGATATTGTTGTAGAGGCGAAAGCTGTCAGTGCAGAGGAAGCTAAAAAGCTTGGCGCGGTTGATGTGGTGGTTGAAAAGCTCGAAGAATTTCTTGAGTTTGCAAAAGGCCGCGAAGTGAAAATGGCAAATTCTGAGAGCGAAAATGTCGTAGTGGGTGAACGGAAAGTCTTTCACCATGACTGGCGGTTTTCATTGCTTGAGCTCTTAACTGATCCAGAAACGGCTTATTTAATGCTCATGGGCTCGTTGGCGCTCATTTATTTTGAGGTCACTCACCCCGGTACTTTAGTTCCGGGAACCTTGGGCGGTATTGGTCTCATTATTTCAATGATTGCGCTTCATAAGCTCAACGTGGAGTGGGGCGGTTTTGCGCTTCTTCTTTTAGCCGTAGGACTTCTTATCGCCGAGGCGTTTGTGCCCAGTTTTGGAATATTGGGTGTAGGCGGAATTGCCTCCTTTATCATAGGCAGTCTGTTTTTATTTGATCCCGCTCAAACAGGAGGGTACCGCTTGCCATTGAGTTTAGTCTTACCCACAGCTTTCTTGATTGGTGCTGTGATGCTGGGCGTGGGATTTCTAATTATGCGATCTTTGCGTGTACGAAAGCGGGGCGGATTTGACGACATGGTGGGAGAAGTTGGGGTTGTGGTCACGCTCATAGACAAAAATTCGGGTCAGGTAGAAGTGGCCGGGGAGACCTGGCGAGCAGAGGCAACAAAGCCTCTTGAAGTTGGCATGAAAGTCAAAGTGGTTGGTCATAAAGGTCTTACTTTAAAAGTAGATCAGGAGGTCTAAGTTATGTTGGATTTATTGTTTGGTCCTATGCTGGTTTACGTCTTAATCGGAATCATATTACTTTTCTCTGCGCTCAAGATTTTGCCGGAATGGGAGCGAGGGGTTGTACTAAGGCTCGGACGGAGTATTGGAATTAAGGGTCCTGGACCCATATTGATCATCCCAGGGGTTGATCGGTTGGTGAGAGTCGACACCCGTACAATTACGATGGATGTTCAGCCTCAGGACGTACTCACATTGGACAATGTGAGCTTGAAAGTAAATGCGGTTATTTATTTTCGCGTGGTAGACCCCGAAAGAGCGATTACAAAGGTCGAAGACTTTTATTCAGCCACATCTCAACTGGCACAAACTACACTTCGCTCTGCTCTCGGTCAGTATCAGATTGATGATCTGCTTGCGAATCGCGATAAGATCAATCACACGCTTCAGACAATCTTAGATAAAGCCACAGAGGCCTGGGGAATTAAGATTTCACAGGTTGAGATTAAGCAGATTGATTTCCCCAAAGAAATGCAAAGAGCGATGGCAAGGCAGGCTGAAGCCGAGCGAGAGCGTCGAGCCAAAGTCATCAGCGCAGAGGGTGAATTGCAACGAGCTGAAAAGTTAAAGGAAGCATCTAACATTTTGGCGACTTCTCCGAGTGCTCTTCAGTTGGCCTACCTTCAGGCCTTGAATGAAATTGCTGGAGAAGGAACGCACACCATTATTTTTCCGCTTCCGATTGAGCTCACAAAACCCTTTTTGCAGATGGTAGATGAGAAGTAAGTTCATGTTGAGGTTGGGGCGGATATTGGGATTTCTGGGAGCGCTATTTATAGCGCTCGCCCCTTTTTCCACGGAGGCTGTTGAGGTTCGAGTTCGCCTTAAAAAGGGATTAACTCAACTTGAACTTTCTGGCCTTGGATTGACAATTGGTTCGTCGCCTGCGGCCATCAAACCTGTGGGCCTCCCACGCATGAGTGAAGTTCGCGTTCAATTGGCGAACAGTTCCAAACGGTGGAATGTATGGCGAGTAAAATCGAAAACGGGGCAGTTGACTGAGACTCATATGGGTGATCGCCTTTTTATAGAAGGGGAGACACTTCGAATCGGGCTCGATCCCGTACCCCACACGCTTGAAGTTGTGGTGACTCCCAGTCGCCGCTTTGACGTGATCGCAAGAATGGACCTGGATAAATATTTAACTGGAGTTCTTCCTTCAGAGATGCCGGCTTCGTGGCCGCTTGAGGCTCTGAAGGCGCAGGCCATCGCCTCTCGTTCTTATGCGCTGGCGATTGCTCGAGAGAGGCAAGCTGAAGAATTTGACCTCGAGGCAACTGTCTTCGATCAAGTGTTTGATCTTCGTAATCACATTGATGTGGATATGTCGATTCAAAATAAGATTGCCAGAGTGGTGCGTGAGACCTCGGGCCAAGTTCTTCTTGATGATCGGGGCTTTCCGGTGAAGGCGCACTATCACGCGGACTGTGGGGGCCAGACTGAGTTGGCTCGAAACGTTTGGGGGACGAGGGGCAAAGAAATGGGCACAACCAAGGACGCCCTATGTCCTTTAAGCCCATTGGCAAATTGGCAGTATAGGATCTCGAGAGTGGCGTTAAGAGACCTCTTTGCTTCTTATTACGGACTGGGAGATGGGGTTACTTTGGAGGCGCTGGCAACGCGAGGGCGGTCTCCCAGCGGCCGGATCGTTGATGTGGATGTGGTCATGTCTGATCGAGAGCCTCGGCGAGTGACCTCCCACCAGTTTCGGCAAATTCTGGGTTTTTCTCATTTGAAGAGCACAAATTTTCGCATGGTTTGGCAGGGAGATATGCTGGTTCTTGAAGGGCGTGGGCATGGACATGGGGTAGGAATGTGCCAATACGGAGCCCGACAGCTGGCGAAAAGAGGATTGCCTTATAATGAGATTTTAAAAACTTATTATTCGAATGCGATTTTGGGGCAATCAGACGGCCTCAGGCCTTCGGGGGCAAAGAAGATACTCTAGCCCGGTCTTTAAACAATCGTCGCGAGAACTCGGACCGCAAACAGGGCTACTGCTGCAACCACAAGTACTCTTTGAAATGAAAGATGTCTGCGAATCATTTTGAACCTCCTAAAAGTGTCATCGGCAGATTTTGAAAAATCAAAAGTGAAAATCGAAAAAAAAGCTCAAAAAAATAGTACCTGTGGCGGTTTTTGAGCCCATTGGATTTTACAATTGCTCTTGTGTTGGAAGTTTGAACAGTCTGTAGCTCACCCCACGCAATCTGCTAAGCGTAGAGAATCATTGGAGTTCGAAAAAAAGTGCCGTAAGTCGGCACTCACCTTCAAGTTTGACACCTCAGTGGTCGTCTCAAATCGATACAATCTCTAGCTTTAGCTAATAAAATCAATGGCTTGTACTGTGCCAAGTGGTGGGCATAGGCCTCGCATTTATGATCAAGCATGAGAGGATCAGCCGCGATTGGCTGATGAGAGGGTCGAGTTATGAGAAACCTAAAACTGTTCTTCTTGGTGGCCAGCCTAGCGATGACAATCAGCTGCGCCCAGGAGAAAAAATCAAGTGGTGCTTCTGCCCCTGAGGTTCAAGTACCTCCAGCAGGGACGCCTTGGGTTCCTGAAGGAACCGGTCCTGGTCAGAATCCAGGAACTCAGTACGGCGGAACCGCTGCATTGACGATTCCAAACTTAGCTGTCTTTGGTCAGTACACCGGTCGGCCAATGAATAACCCCACTGAGATTAAGATCAATCTCAATATGGTTAAGACCGACGGTGGGACTTTTGGCGGAACAGCGACGATCACATATAAAGACAACGGCTATTACTATAAGGGCTACTTCACCACAGGATCCACGGCCAAGGCGACTCAATATAATAAGGTGTTCAGTTACGGTGGTAAGACCGTATGGCACGGCATCTTTGAAGACTTCATGGGCGGACTTGTTGTTGTGATCGACGAAATTGTCGACCTTGGTGATGGCGGTGGATCTGAGGATCTCGTTAACGGCACGGTTTGGTTTAAGAACTTTGGCCTGACTTATGCCCCGCATCCCCCAACTTACTGCTGGTTTGTGTCTCTTGGCCCATACGATTGCCGAGCGTGGCCGAGTGGAACGGGCATGAACACTTACGCTCACAAGGATCCGCAAAACGGTTACATAAAGCTTGGTTCATTTACGGGCCTCAGTATTAAGGCCGCATTTAACAACGAACCCCTTTTATAGGGATTATTTGAGGAGCAAGTCATGAAAGCCCGAGAGTCAAAATCAAATTGGCGACGTTGGTTGATGGCGCCGGTATTGGTTGGATTGGCGCTCAGCTTGACAGCCTGTCCAGGCCCCAAAACAAATAAAAATTCAGGGATAGGAACTTATAATCCCGGTTGTCCGGGATGCACGGGGCCGGCTGGAACTGGAACCGTATTGGCTGCGGCCATTGGACTTCGCTCGGATCCCAATCAAACGATTGAGCTCGGACTTCGTATCCATGCTCCCAGCTCAAGTTATCAGGCGTGGTCTTATTATGGTCCAGTCACGGCGACGGGCTATGTTAATGTGACCTCGGCGAACTGGGGCGGCTGCACAGTTATGCCCCTGGGCTATTATCAGATTCAAAGTTTAGCAGCCAACGGGAGCTATGCGCCCGACACACTCTACCAGGCCTGGAATCTTATAAATTTCGATTTTGATGCGGTTCACACTTCGGGCTTTCGCGTGCGATTTCGTGTGAACTACGCCGAGTTCTATGATCAATCGGTCGTGATTGGCGCCGATGGTGGGCAATTTCCTCATCGTATGTATGGCGAGTTGATTTTAACTCCGCTGACCGCTGCACCCAGCTGCTATTTTAGTCCGATCAAATTGTTCTTCCCGAGGCCCTTTTAAGGAGAGATGAATTATGAAGTCCGCTCTGTCACGATTAACAGTCATCTCTCTGATTGCGGTGTTTGCAGCCATTGGTTGTTCGAATCAGTATCGAACGGCGGAGTTGGGTCTGAGCGGCGCTGAAGTCATGCAGCGCCTGACACAAATTGAAAATGAAACTGTAGGGACGAGTGGTGGTAATTCAATTATTCAAAAATTCTTCCAGCTCGTTCAGACTCCAGGCGCGTCGATCTACTTTGCTGACGGGCCAAGCCCCCTTGGACCAGTGATTAGTGTGTTCTCCATGGCGAGCTTTGATTTCTTGGGACAAGAATTGGCAACTCGCTCGTTTGCAGACATCACTAACGTGCAGATTGCTTTTGTCGACCTTAATGCGACATCGGGACGTGATTGTGCTTTAATGATGGACTTCACTCTCGCGGATTCGAGTCAAATCACTCGCTTTTTTGCGTGTTCTCAGGCGCCTGATGCATCCTCTGGTGAGTATCTTGCAGTTCTTGAAGACTCTTTGGGAACTCAAATTGTATTAAGATCTTTTGATGTGGATCAAAATCAGGAGCTTAACGGCGTTATCCAAATGAAGCTCAGCGACATAGATCCAGCAGGAAATGAGCGTTACATAGGCAAATTCTCAACCCTCGTTGGCTTTGGCGGATAAAAATAAAATTGCCTACTTGCCAGACCGAGGTAGTTTCTCCTTAAAATATGTCCATGGCATTAAAGCTATGGATTGAATTCTTTGATGAATTACAAAATGTGCGCGGGCGATCGCTCAACACGGTGATGGCCTATCGCAGAGACCTCGAGCTTTATGAAGAGTTCAGTCAAAAGCAAAAAGATGTTTCACAGTTTTATGAGTTTATGAAAAAGCGGGGCTTGAGTCCCAGATCACAGGCCCGAGTGATTTCAAGTTTGAGAACCTATTTTCGTTTTCTTGAAGTGAATGGAGAAAAGGCCGACGAACTTCGTGAGCTCCGTCAGCCTCGTGTGAAGGCCAAGCTTCCTAAGGCGCTCACGCCGGATGAATTTAAACGCCTCTTTGAGGCGGCAGCGAGCGAAGATAAGTATCGAACGGCCCGCAACCAGCTCACACTTCTTTTGCTGTTTGGTTCAGGCTGCCGAGTGAGCGAGCTGATTGGTCTAAATCTTCAAGATTATAGTCCCATAGAAAATTGGGTGGTGGTCACTGGCAAAGGCAACAAGCAGCGCTTGGTGCCCTTGACGACACGATTGTCTGAGGAGCTTAAGAGCTATTTGCAGGATGTTCGGCCCCATCTCACCAAAGCGGCATCGCCGTCGCTTTTGGTGAATGATCGAGGGCACCGACCATCACGGGTAGATATATGGCGATGGCTAGCGGCTTGGTCGAAGAAGGCGGGTTTTGCCGAGCCGGTTGGGCCACACCAATTGCGGCATGGTTGCGCAACGGCTTTGCTCGAAAACGGTGCAGATCTACGTACGATACAAACACTATTGGGGCATGCCAGCATTCAAACCACTCAGATTTATACCTCAGTCAGCGGAAAGAAATTGCGAGAAGAAATTGATGAACATCATCCTTTGTCGCAGTTAAAGGATTCGGAACCTTAAATCTAAGTTCATTTTAAACCCTGGAAGTCTCGATCCGAACTTGTTCGGTTCACGCGGACAATTTTTTATCCGATCTCAATTTAGAACCTTTTTGATTGGATCTTGGGCTTGCATAACTCAGCCGCATGCAAGTCAGTAGCTTTCTCTTAGAACAAAGTGAGTGGCGAGAATTTGAGATTGAAGTCACTTTAATACCCGGACTTCCTATGCTTCATTTGCTGGGGTTCGGAGCAGGTCTCACTAAAATACTTCAGCCGCAGTTAAAAGCAGCATTTTTAGCGCAAGAATTTTCGTGGCCAAAAACTCAACAGATTGTGGTTCAGGCTCGATCTCAA
Organism: Bdellovibrionales bacterium; assembly: GCA_026648125.1. Taxonomy (GTDB): domain Bacteria; phylum Bdellovibrionota; class Bdellovibrionia; order Bdellovibrionales; family UBA1609; genus JAIBAM01. Next base: position 10,059 of record JAPKGD010000010.1, read on the forward strand.
GATGTTCGATTTCAGCGGGGGATGGAGCTGGCTATTGCGGTTGGAATACTCGCCGCCACGGGGCAAGTCAGTTTAGAGGGAACTTTAGAGCGGAGTATCTTTTGGGGTGAACTTGGTTTGAGTGGTGAAGTGACTCTTCCAGAAGGAAGTCGGAGTTTGGTGGCAGATTCGCGTGTGTCTCGGTTGGTTTGTGGACAAGGCGGATCAGGGCGAGAAATTTCAAATTTGCGAGATTTGAATTCGGGATCAGAAGTCATTCGGCGCTATGAGCTACCGCCCTTTCAACGGCCGCATTTGACATCACGGCGGTTTTCTAAGGTGGCGGCTCAGCAGTTGGCCTTGGCGGCATTAGGAGAGCACTCGGTGTTGCTGGCCGGACCACCGGGCACCGGCAAAAGCACATGGGTGGAATCGCTCTTTGAAATGATGGCGGACCCCACCAGCGAGCAGTGGAGTCAGATTTGGCGCTTAGGAGAAATCTTTGGCGAAGAACCTCGCTTTCGACCCTTTGTATCGCCCCATCATTCCACCAGTTCTCTTGCGATATTGGGCGGAGGCCACCCACCTCAGCCCGGCGAGATCACCAGAGCTCACGGGGGCCTGTTGTTTCTCGATGAGTACCTTGAATTTTCGCCGCGAGTGCAGGAGGCATTAAGAGAGCCCATTGAGCGCGGAGAAATCCGCATTACTCGGGGGAGTCAGACGAGGCGATATCCCTGTCGCTTTATGCTGCTCGCGGCGACCAACCTTTGTCCCTGTGGTCGGCTCGCACCGGGCAAATTTTCTGGCTGCAACTATAGTCTTGCCAGGTGCCATAGCCACATTGATCGCTTGAGCGGGCCTATGCTCGATCGCTTTCAAGTGGTGGCCCTAAGCCATGAGTGGCAGGGAGGGAGGTCGATTTCATCAAGTGAGATCTTTGATCGGGTGGAAAAGGCCCGACAGATTCAAGTTGAGCGGGGACAGAGAATTGCCAACGGTTACTTGTCTCTGGAAAGCCTCGAGGATCAGATCGAGCCTCTCGCCCTCCAACTAATGCCTCATAGCGAAGTCTCCGGCCGCCGCCGGTTGGCCCTGGCCCGAGTGGCGCGAAGCCTCGCCGATCTTGAAGGCGCTCAAACCATTGGCCCTAGCCACGTTCTCAGTGCCCAAGCCCTCACTCTCGACTCCCACCACCGCCTCACCCACATTTAGGAACCAGGTCCTAAAACGTTAGGCGGAGCGTCTTAGGGTCACGGTGCGGCATAGGTAGGTTGGGGAGGGGGGACGGCTTGATAGCAGCCGGGAAATCTGGTTTATTTCGGGGTTCACAGTCTAAGGTGGTGTGGCCGAGGGGCTAGGCAGCGGACTGCAAATCCGTCTACATCGGTTCAAATCCGGTCACCACCTCCAACTAAACCCACACCCTCCAATCTGACACAGCTCCTGCTTCTCCTGCATCGCACGCTACGCGCGCGAACGCGTCAGGCTTGCAGGAGGTCAGTTTGGAGGGTGTGGGTTTAGTTGGAGGTCATGGTCGGTGGATGAACCGAGCACGAAGTGCGGACCCATCGGTTCACCAAAATCCCAGAGAGGGGATTTTGGCGCGAGACCGCGAAGCGGCGAGCCCGAAGGGCAAGGGCCATGGAGGGCCCGCAGCAAATCCGGTCACCACCTCCAAACTTCTCACATGAAAATGTCTTTGTGAGGGATAAGCCCTCAAAATTAAAAACAAATAGATTCAATCACTTATCGAGTTCGATTTTCTAGAACAACACTACAAATAACCAAAAATAACGGCACCAACTGGCATTTGACTGGCAACCAACTGGCAACTGTCAGCGCCGCATTCCTAAGTTTTCACAGCATTTTTTTAAACATAAACCAATGAACCTAAAGGAGGTTTCATTATGTACAGCTTACTCATTAAACTTATGCTTATCAGCGCACTTCTTCAGCTTGGAATCAGCATCGAGGACTACCTTTTCTGCAACTCTAAGGCTTGTACGAGCCGCATAGAAAAGGCGTCTCGTGATGTTTTGAAGATTGATTGGAAACCGATTTCTGTTTGGCCAAAAGAGGCTCAGCGTTTTCGCTGAGCCTAACATGCCGAGGATCTTCACCATTAACAGGGGCGGCACTTTTAAGCTCGCGGGGGATACTTTTTGAGTTTACGCTGGAGGCTTTGTCGATGAATATTGAGCCACTTAGCTGCTCGGCTGATATTTCCCTCACACTTTACAAGAACATGCTCGATGTATTCGCGCTCGTGATGGTCCAGACTTTCTCTTTGAATGTGAGCATTCACTTCCTCGATACCGACCTGATCAATCCATAGATGTTGCTCGAGAGTGCTAATATCAAAGGGCTTAGTCAGGTAGTTTGAAGCACCGAGCTTCATAGCTGCAACTGCCGTAGCAATACTGCCATAGCCTGTGATCATAACAATGCGACAGAGTGGAAACTTTGATTTAATATATTCAACGGCGGTCAGACCGTTATCCACACCGATCCTCAGATCAACTACTGCGAATCGTAGTGATTCAAGAGATATCGTGTACAAATCTCTGAGGCAAGATGCCGAGTGAACTTCGTAACCTCGGTCTTGGAACTCAAGCTCGATCGTTTTTCTCAATTTCAAATCGTCTTCAACGATAAGAAGTGATGGGTTAGGGCGCAAATTCATAAAGCACCCACCTCTGATCGAAATCTTATTTTAGCTTCAGCGCCTTTTGATGGTAGATTTGTCACTTCAAAATTTCCGCCCAGCGCACCAACCAGATTAACAGCATTAAAAAGACCTAACCCTGTCCCATCTGTTTTTGTTGTTACAAACGGTTCGCCAAGTTTCTTGAGAACAAGAGCTGGTATTCCAGGTCCATTGTCACAAATATTGAGGGTAATCCAATCCTCTTCTGCAGTGAGCTGGACCCTTATACTCACGAGAGGTGCGGATTCCCATGCGTTGTCGAGAAGATTAAGAAGCGTTTGGCTGAGAGCAAGCTGGGGAACTCGGCACAGATATCTGCCACCAGAAGTTACAGAAAACCGTAGGTCTGCAT
>JAPKGD010000100.1 GCA_026648125.1 Bdellovibrionales bacterium
TAGTGGCGTGATTGCCTCAGGTATGATGGCACAACTGCTTTTGGGAAGTTACCTCTATTTGGGTTTTCCAAATCTCACTCCTGTTGGGGTGAGCATGCTGCCCATCGCGCTTTTAACAGGTGCTATCACTGGTCTCATGGGAGCTGGATTTGGCCGATCACTTGTTTCGCTTTTAAAGCGCCGTCTCGCCATTCAAAATCCAAAGCGACTTGCCGCGATTACAATTGGCTGCGGAATAGCGATGGCCGGATTTGCTTATCTCGATGAGAACAACTCAGGAACCGGTGTCACTGTCATTACGAGCTTTCTCTTTGACGGCAAGGAGGCGTCTTTATCTCTCGTTGCAACACGTTTTTTCGGGACAATGATTTCCTATTTATCTGGAGCGGCAGGGGGAATTTTTGCACCTTCACTAGCAATTGGAGCTAGCATCGGCGCTTACTTAACCAATTTTGTGGCCGCTGAACATGGCAATCTTATGGTTCTCTTGGGAATGATCGGGTTTTTAACCGGCGTGACGAGAACCCCATTCACTTCTTTTATTCTTGTGCTTGAAATGACCGACCGTCATTCGGCAATTTTTCCCATGATGCTGGCCGCCCTCACCGCTCAATCGGTGTCACATTTTATCGATAAAAAGTCATTTTACGAACATGTAAAAGAGAGGTTTCTCTCTCCAGAGTCGGATAAGCCTCAGTCTTCTGCGGCGGCACCAAGCTGACCCTGAAATGGAGCGAGTACACGCTTATATATTGACCCAAGTTTTCCTCGACGCGCCAGAGGAATCAGTGCGGCCGTAAAGACAATGCTCAATATAATAACAGAATAGACGATGGCTTGAATCACTTCAGCCCGCTCGATCCCCTTTTGCATCACTAGGCTCACCAAAACCGCCGGAGCCAAACCCTTCGGAACCATCACAGAGGTGATAATTGCATCATCCAAAGTCACGTCGTCTTTGGGTAAGAGAAAGCGGGTAATCCAAAGTCTTAAAAAGTAAATCAGTCCCACGATAATACAAGCGACCCCAACTACCACAGGATCATCAATATGAATTGACACGCCCAAATAAACAAAAAAGAAGGTCTTTAATAAAAAGACAATTTCTTGAAAGAACCGACTTTCGGTTTCTGAAATACTGGGCAGCTGGGCTTGAGCAAATAATCCTGGTAAATTGGCCAAGGTAATTCCAAAGGCAAGATTGGCAATGGCTCCACTGATTCCCATGGCCTCTGCTAATCCGTAGAGCACAAAGGCAAAGGCGATCGTCGTAAATATCGAGTTGGGCAACTTTCGCACCTGATTCCAAACTTTTAACCAGAACAGTCCACCCAGAACACCCACTATTGCGGCAAAACCAAGAGACTTAGCCACCTGTCCTGAAATACCATAGACACTGATCCCGCCCGAAACCATTGACTCCACAAGGGCAAAGGTGAGTACGATGCAGATCACATCCGTCAGCGCCGATTCAATAACCAAAACGGTCCCGGCCTTATCACCCATTTTAAGAGACTGAACCATGGGGATAACCACGGCCGACGAAGTTCCACAAAGCATCGCCCCCGTCAAAAATGCCAAGCCCCAATCTCCTCCAAGAAATGGCAGACTAAGCAGCGCAAGGACCATAACTGTTGCAAAGGCGGTAACAAAAGTGATCGAAACGGTGGATCCTAGGCTTTTTCCTAAACTCGTCAGTCGAAGGCTGGTTCCGCTTTCAAACAATATCACGGCGAGGGCAACCACCGTCATCACGGAACCCATTCGTCCAAAGTCTTCAACGGTGGCCAAATTCAAGAGCGGCCCAATTAATATCCCAGCAAAAACCAGAATCAAAACATCAGGAACTCTCGTCACCTTGAAGATAATTGAAAGTCCATGCGCAGCAAAATAGAAGAGTCCCAGCATTAACAAAATAATCCCTGTTTCCATAGAATCTCCCTTTGCCTCAGCAGTGGACCAAATACGCTTATGCCACAAACTCGAGAGTATGCTGAATGGGCGAGAAACTCACCTAAATTGATTTCTATTGCTATTTACACGCAGTTCCAGTGGGTAGATCATGCTTCTCCACTTGAAACTGCGAATTGCGTTTGCTTTAGTTACCGGTCGAGGTCAGTAGAAATTGAAGACTTGTCGAGGGGACAGGTTTCATACGTGAAAGTTTTTAGAGGGGGAATAATGTCTTTTATCATCATGCTCGCCATGTGGATGAATCACGGATTGGCGGAAGAGCCTGCTCAATGTACACCACAATTGTCTTGTCAATGCGGACCAAGCTCCACAGTGGATGGATGGCAAATTTATTTAGTCGAGAGTTGCGGACTGAAGGAGCGATGGCTGCCACCTGATCAAAACTCCGGTCAATACTCAGATCAATTTGAGTGCGTTGAAGCGATTAAAGATCAGCCGCGCTGTTAATCAACTCAGCGGGCTCCTTGAAATCGGATTTTGTGAGGGGCTTTAAGCCATGACGTAAGCGGGCCTCGTCACATCGGGGCTCACGAACACCATTCTCGTAGGATGCCGTAAAACGGCGACAGGGAGTGGGACGATTTTCATAAATCGCACAGGAAACACTTATTCCTATTTCACCAGATAGCGCCACACAGCGAGGTCGATGCTTTCGCTCTGTGCCCTTCATGACTTTATTCTGCGGATCAAGATCTTGAGTTAAGGCGAGTGGAACTCCGCCCGGCTCGGCCTGCCACCAATGAAAAGCAACCCGAAAGGAAGCGCAGCACGCCCCACAACTTTGACAGGGGTGAATTGATCGAGGCACTTGGCCCATTCACACTTAGTTTGCCCGATTAATGCATACTCAGAATCGAAAATCGGCGATCCCGACCTCAGTCGAGGCCCAGCAAACCTCTCGTATTTCAGACCCCGATCCTGACGACCATGCCGATCACCCTCGCCGCGAACCCATCACGCTTAGCGTTAACAGGCCAAGCAAAACCCTTTTCTCGGCCGATCCCGCTTGATCTCCCCATGCGACCGTCATTAATTTAGGACCGGCCATCGGGAGGTCGTCATTCAATTCTTTGAGTCGCTAAAAGCATTTGAACAGAACGGACAGTCCATTTGCCCCGACCAACCCGCCCAAATTCATTTTCAGTTGGGCGAATTCAAGCAAATGCCTTTAGCGCAGTTGTTTTCTATGGCTTCCCGTTGGCATCGCCTATTCCTGAGCATTCCCCTCGAAGAGCTCGAGCAAAGCCTGGACGAAACCATTATTGATCATATTCTGCCTGAGTATGGGATCGCGCTCAAACTGGAGCGTCACCACTACAATTTGGACCTGAGACCACTTCTACTGAGAGTCAATGCGGCCCAGTGGCGAGAACGCATGGTTATTTTCAAGGACCTCCCACAATCCCAAGAAGTCCTCGCCCAATTATGTCGAACATTGATTGAATTTGGTTTTGAGATTTTTCAGATTCATGACTCGAATCTTGAAGGAGAAGGCTGGTCTTCTCGTCAATGCGCTTTAGCCGAGGTTTTTTCGGAATTAAGAACTTTCTACCGTAGACCGTTTCATATTCAGGTCGCTGGAGACTCTGACAAAGACGCATGGGACAAGGGGGCTCCTAGGTTTTTTTCTACGCCAAATTCAGCCATTTTAGATTTGGCGCGATTTAAATCTAAGGATTCCTGCCTCGAACAACTCCGCAAATTGAGCCCTTTCACTGGTCATCTCACTGTCTTGGTGGCCAATAGCGACAAGGAGTCGCAGTGGATTCTTTCAGTACTTGAGCGCGCAATAGCGATGGGTCTTCAGGTTGAACTTGTGGGACTTGACCTCACTCACCTGAACAAGGCCGATGTTCAAAAGCTCATGCACATTTCTCATCCCAGAAAAATAAAGCATGTGATTTCGACCCCCACCTATCTGGATTGGGAGAACTCCAAGGACTATAAACAACTGGCTTTAAGATTACGCTGGGCTAAGGGACGACGATTCTTTTTAGGAACCCGACTGAGTCTTTGGTTACGAAAATGGAAGAAGAGATTAGTGGGTGTTGCCGATTTGAACACATGGGGAGTTGAATTCGTTTTAGAAATTCCCGTAACTTCACACAACTCCTTCCCTTTGAATAGGGCGATTGAACTCTCAATTCTTTTGAATGTTGGCTCCGTTCAGTTTCAAACCACTTCAGGAGCAAATCAAAATGCGCTAATAGCTTGGCTCAAACCCGCGCTAAAAGCGGCTGACGAACTTGGTGTTTCTGTAGTTAATCGCCGCCAAATTGAATCTTTGCTCTGGTTAATGCCGTCCAATCTCAATCCTTCACCAATGGAGTCTTTTGCATGACTTTGAAAAGGAACTCTCGCTCGCGTTGTGAGTGGGTCGGTCAAAACCCTCTCATGGCTGAATACCACGATGAGGAGTGGGGCCGGCCGGTCCATGATGACCAAACTCATTTTGAGTTTCTAACACTCGAGGGGGCTCAGGCCGGACTGAGCTGGGAGACCATTTTGAAGAAGCGTGAAAATTATCGGCGAGCATTTGCAGGTTTTGATCCCAAAAAGGTATCGCGTTTTGATAAAAAGAGGGAATTAGCTCTTTTAAAGAATCCAGGAATTGTACGAAACCGTCTCAAAATTTCTTCGACTGTGACAAATGCCAAGGCGTTTTTGGCGATCCAAAAGGAGTTTGGCAGTTTCGATCGATATGTTTGGGGCTTCGTGAACGGCCGGCCCATCGTTAAGCGAAGGGCCTCGATTAAGCATATCCCCGCGCATACTGCGGAGAGCGATGCGCTGTCTAAAGATTTAAAGAAGCGCGGCTTTCGCTTTGTTGGAACCACGATCATCTACGCTTATATGCAGGCCGTCGGATTGGTCAGCGACCACACGCGGAGCTGTCGATTTTAACATCTCACCTTGAGCTCTTAACCAGAGGAAACTAGGATCACTTAATATGATAAAATCAGCGTCAAAAAATCAGATTCCCGCAAAGATCGTTAAAAACTTACTGTCTCCGCTTCAGCGTTTTGCTTCGATTGAGGCGAGTAGTGGTCTTCTACTCTTAGCAGTAACGGCGATCGCCCTCATTTGGGCAAATTCGCCGTGGAAGGATTCTTACCACCATCTCATTGATCTCCCGATTTCCCTCACTGTCGGTGGCTGGAGTATCCGCCACACCCTACATCATTGGGTCAATGACGGCCTCATGGTGATTTTCTTCTTTCTCGTGGGAATGGAGATCAAACGCGAAATTGTACAAGGTGAGCTATCTTCACTTAAGAAATCAGCGCTCCCTATGGTTGCGGCCTTGGGAGGTATGTTTGTTCCTGCTGGGATTTATGCCCTACTCAATTACAATGGTCCCACCCACCACGGCTGGGGAATTCCTATGGCCACGGACATCGCTTTTGCCGTGGGCGTATTGGCCTTGTTTAGCAAAAGAGTTCCGTTTGCACTCAAAGTTTTTCTTCTCGCTTTAGCTATCGTAGATGATTTGGGAGCGGTTCTCGTCATCGCGATATTTTATACGGCTGATCTTTCAAGCCACGCCCTTGCTGCTGCCGCCGGCCTGACGGGCTTAGTTGTGTTTCTGCAAATTGCTCGAGTGAAAGCCTTTTGGGTGTACTGGGTTCTCGGCGCCGGTGTTTGGTTTTGTGTTCTGAAAAGCGGTATTCATGCCACTGTGGCGGGAGTTGTTCTAGGGCTTTTGACTCCTCTCTATGTGTTGGACAAGGAGGACAAGAGAAGTCCTCTTGAGATTCTCGTCGAAGAACTTCACGGCTGGGTTAGCTTTGGAATTATGCCCATTTTCGCCTTTGTGAATGCCGGCGTGTCATTGACGGATGTCTCGATGGGCAATCTCATGACGGCCCCACTTTCTTTGGGGATTATTCTCGGTCTTTGGCTTGGCAAGCCCATCGGCATTTTTGCTTTTTCGTGGATTGCCTGTCGCCTTGGGTTTGCAGAACTGCCTCGCGGGGTGAAGTGGAAGCACGTTCTTGCCGCGGGCGCAATTGCCGGTATTGGATTCACCATGGCCCTATTTATTGCGAGCCTCGCGGGCTTTGACCCGCACCTCACAACTTATAGTAAGATCGGAATTCTTGTTGGCTCTGCACTTTCTGCAGTCATGGGAGCTGTCCTTTTGCTCTTGCTCCCAGAGGTTAAGCAAAAGAGTTAAAATGGGCTTTAGCGAGTCGGCGCAAGTCGGTCCATCGCCTAGCTCTAGCTAGGCGATAACTACCTGAAAAATAATCTTTCCAGAGAAAAAATTCGAGGGGCCATTTTACACCCGCCTCTTTGGCAAGACGTCGAGATATGGTGCGCCGATTTCTCTGGTAAAGATAGGTCGTATAATGGGGATCTTTATGACAGGTCTTTCCCACCCCGTGATGCAAGACAAAATCTGATTTTACTCCAAGTGCGAAACCGTTCTTTTCTACTCGGCGACTAAAATCGACGTCCTCCCAATAGGTGTGAAGGCGTTCATCAAATTTTCCCACCTGATCAAAAACGGATTTATGGAGAAGAAAGGCCGTTCCAGGAACATAGCGCAGACTTTCACTCTCCCACTCATCGATCGAGCGGCAATGCTTAAGCCGGCCATTCCTCAAATTGATGGCTCCACCAAGAGAGTCCACTCTTCCTGTCTTTCGAACT
>JAPKGD010000101.1 GCA_026648125.1 Bdellovibrionales bacterium
ACTCCGGCCCCGGCCACGATACCGTTCACTAAAGCGGTCCCCAGTGACATCCCGAATGAGATCCAGTTGAATGGACTCTCATCCGGTGTCGATTTCTTTTTAGTTTCTTCAGCCATGTGTAGTACCTCCATATGGGATTTTGATGAGGATTGATTTCCTCGATCGTCATGACAGATTGCGGTTTACCCACATTCTGTTTTGCTTATACCAATGTTAAGGACTGATTTTTTACGGTGTCCGGGCATGTACTGGACTCCCACTTGCGCTTGCCACCGGATACACTATGGAAGGTGAAGACGTTTGTTTTTGTCGTATTTCTATCAATTGGTGCGTGGGCTGAAGAGCCAAACTGCACCCATGACACCAAAACATTCCGCTGTGTGAAGTATATTCGAAATTATGACGGCGACACCGTCACGGTGAAAATCCCTGATGTTCATCCATTGTTCGGAGAGAACATCAGCGTTCGCGTTGTCGGCATTGATACCCCGGAGAAGAACGGGAAGAAGCCCTGTGAAAAGGAGCGGGCGCGGGATGCGCAGAAGCTGACCGGGAGTCTACTCAAAAACGCCAAGTCGATTGAACTTAGAAACGTCGGTCGGGATAAATACTTCCGAGTACTCGCTGAAGTTTGGGCCGATGGTAAATCCGTCGGTGATATCTTGATTAAGAACAAGCTTGCCTACCCTTATGATGGCGGCAGAAAACCCGCCAGCACCAACTGGTGCCTTACGCCTTCGTCTAAATAGCTGCACGCTGAAATATCTTTGCGCCGGGTATAAGTTTTTCGAGAGGGACAATGACGTCCCTTGTTTGCAACTAAGGAGACATCATGAATGAACTCAAAAATCGATCTGTGCATCAACGACTTTTACTCGCCGCCTATGTTCTCGGGGCAGTTTCAAGCCTCCTCGGAACACTGGCTGCGATTGGATTCACCTTGGAAAAGGACAACTTGAAGTACCCGGATATTGCCGGCCCCATCCCGCCACCACAAACGGGAAAGGATGGGGTGGAGCCGACAAAACGATACTTTGAACTATGAGGAGGAGAAATGGAGCAACAAACAAAAGACCTAATCGAGCGGCGGGCCCACGCCCTCGCTCGGATCTGTGAGCGCATTTTGAATTTCGAGGATGAAACTGATGAAGTCGCCGGCGCGGGCTTTCGTTGGGCTTACTTGATTTTGCGCCGCCCACGGAAGTATCTGGAGGCATTTCAAGCCGGTGATTTGAGGATAGACCCCTCGTTACTGACGGATGCCATCTGGCACTTTCAAGAACAACTGCCCGGCCCCAACGGCTTGCTGCCCGAGGAGCGGGAGATTTTAAAACAGCATAATGATGAATCCGCCCGTTGGATGCAGTCGCGCCCCGGCGTCATCAGCCTCACTAAAACCCAAACCGACGTTTACGCCTAAACCCAGGAGAAAAATTATGACTAACATTGCACCCATCAATGGTGGCGGCGACCTATTGTCTCGCCACTACCGCCGACTGTTAAAGTCCAGGGGCACCTTCGGAAGCTGGCAGGAAAGGCTGTTCGATCTCTCACCCCGATGGCAGTGGTACTCCCAACTGCTGTTGAAAAATACGATCCCCCGCGCGCCCTGGCCACACATCCATTTTGTGGATGATGACGACCATGTAGCGGGCTGGCTGGTCGCTTCGTGCCTGAAAGGCGGCCATGCCCTGGATGAACTGCTGAAATATGTCCTGCACATGCTGGGACATCCCCGCTATCACCAACCGCCATCCAAGCACTTCGATTTCGATCTGGAAAAGGCGCTTACGCTTCACCGAGACCTCTTTGGCGACTACTACAGTGAAGAGATGAGCCATGGCCTCAGGTCTCAAACGGGATATTTCCCAACACCCATGAGCATCTGCAACCTCATTGCAGATATGACCCTTGACCGATGTGATCTACTCAACAGTGTCCATGACCCTTGCGTTGGGAGCGGGCGGATGCTAATGGCCGCCAGCAACCGATCTCTTTTCCTGTCGGGCATTGATGTCAATCCCGTATGCGTGCGGATGACCTTTGTCAACGGCTACCTCTTCGCCCCCCAACTGGTGATTCCGCCGCCGCCTGGACTCCGGCTTGAGCCGCAGAGACGGACGGTGATCCCTCGGGAGATGCTGCATCGCCTTTCTGCCGAGTTAAAGGAGGCGGGTCATGGAAAAGCTACTCCTGGCCTTCAGCTTTCTTCTTGAGGGTGACATTGAAGAGATGGGGGACGAGGTGGCGATCAAAAGGCTTTTGGAGCTTCTTCAAAGACAGGATGTCTCCTTGATCGGCACCAGGGACGGTCCCCTGTTCCATGCACTCTTGATGCGCTTCGGTCTGATCCATCCCTATCATGGGCAGGAAAGGCTCGATGCCTTGGAGCCGGAGATTGTATGCCGCGTACTCGTTGAGTTTGAGAAGCTGAAACTGAAACTCAATGAAACGCGGAACTTTTAAAAAAGTACCACTGGTTCGCAGATGGTACAGACCACGAACCAACATACACCCCAAAACCAAAATAGGAGATTTGATATGAGCAAAGAGCTTGTAAAAGTAGGCCATTTTCCTTCGGAGATGGTCAGCATGATGGATTTAGTGCCAAAGTACTACGCTGAAGAGTTATCCGGCTTGTCGCCGTTGACGCTAAAAGTTCGGCGCACAGACCTGAAGAAGTTTTTCGAGTTTTTCCAATCTATGTATGGGGGCCTTGACGCGCGGCTTTGGTATCCGAGAGACAGCAGGCTGTTCATCGACTTTCTTCAGCGGGACGGATACGCCGCCACGTACGCCAACCGCAACCTGGCGTCCATAAAATCCTTCGGTCATTGGCTGTGGCACAGCCGATACATTGATCACGACCCGGTCAAGGGCATTCGCGAAATTCACCTGGATCCACCGACACCGCAAGCATTGGATGAACGAGAGTGGCACCGATTTCAAAAAGCCGCGGACCTTCTGATCGCCAAGCCAAGGTCAAAACACTCACAGGACTTTCGAAACAAAGTGATAGCCATCACGCTTGAAGCAAGCGGGCTTAGAATTGAGGAACTCCTGTCCCTCAGGTTGGATCAACTCGTCGGAAATCGGCTCATCAATGTTGCGGCCAAGGGGAGGAAGATTCGGGCCGCTGTCACAATCAAGCGGGGCGTGTCCGAGATGATGCGGGACTATATCAATAACTGGCGTATAGACGGGTCGGACTACCTCTTTACAAATCGTTACGGTGGACGGCTGTCGCGAAACGGTGTGGCTCAAGCGCTGAATAGAATCGCGCTGGTTGCGGGTTCGGCCTTCTCCGAAGGAGAAAAAATAAAAATACACCCGCACAAGTTTCGCCACACCCACGCCAAGCGGTTGTATGATGCGACTCATGATCCACTGCTTGTGGCGCGGCGCTTAGGTCATGGAAGCGGAACTAAATACGTTGGCAGATATGCAACAACCTCGGATCAGGAAATCGACGATGTGCTCGATCAAATCTGAGGTTATTTTGTACTGCTTTTCCTGGATGGCACCCAGAAAGAGGTGGTCAAATTGATAGTCGTACAAAATTTTCCCTTCGGTCAATCATTCGCCAGCCATAAAATCACGAGCTAGATTATCACAATCACTTATAAACTCTTTACTCGCATTTTTATTGTTGCATACGTTAGAAAAGATTGTTCGCCCGCTCTCTGTGTCGTTTTCATATACATCTAAAGCCCAATCAATGCATGGGCGGGTACCGCTTTTTAATTCACAAGCTTTTTTATAGAAACTTATAGACTCATCGTAGTTCTTAAAGCCTCTTGCTTTTTCACCAGCCCTAACTAATTGTTCATAAGTCATTTTATCAATCATGGTAATATTTGTTTTGTAAATACATGAGGCATCCACATCTTCGACTTCAATACCTGGACATTTTTCCTGCATAGCAAAAGCTTCTTTTGGCGGCTTTGGCTTTTTACAATCAACGCCTTTTGCTTCATCGTTTGCAACACCATCTTGATGGGGCTCTCTAATAAAAACACTATCGTCTTCTCCTGAGTCCCCGTCAGGTGACTTGATTTCATTGCAAGCCCTCCTGTAACCCAATGTGCAAGACCTAAATAAATATTCATATGATTTTGTTATATCAGCACATTCCGCCTGAGCCTTTCGATTCCATGAATTCTTAAAATCAGATTCACCTAACATTACATAAAGTACATAACATGCCTTTGGGTTACCTTTTTCACAAAATGGTTCTATTCTATTTTGAGCCACATCCACTTCTTTTTGAGTTTTAAATTCAAGACTACCAAACTTCTTTTCAGTCAGATTGATGATTTCGTCAGGGCTCCCTTTTGAAAAAATATCACTTTCTTTATTTAATATTTTTACCTCGGCTGATTTTTTCTCGCGTGCTAATTTGGCAAACGACTTTTCAACCTCTAAAGTACTTGTGACTGTTCCTTTGATACAAGCTGTGTCTTCTTTATCTTGCTGTCCACGAATACAGAATGCCTTAGCCATACAGCCCATATTCACTAACTTTTTTGAATTCTTAAACCAAAGACAGTATGCATTTGGATCAGTGGCTTTTAGCGACTTAGGAAGATTTGCAGTATCTGATACTTGCACACATTCACCGCCATTGGCGCGCTTAGCAATCCCCATGCAGGCCCTAAAATCACTGGCACAACCAACTTTGTTTCCGTAAGAATTGTACGAGCAAAAAATTGCGTATGCATTTGACGCAAAAAGCACCCCAATAAAAAATGTAAAAGCTAATGTTATAGTTCGCATTGAATTCCCCAATTTAATCTCCAGGTATTTTTATACTATCTGCGTTGGATGCGTCTTCAAGAGATAGAAATCATTTCTTCTATATTTGACAAGCTCTGTACTTTGTACGGTGTCATTTGGGCTCATTGCAGAACTATTGTATGGATCAAAATAACCTTAAGCCGCTGGTCTTAGGTGCAGCATTTCTCGTCCAAAGTCGCGCTAAGCTGCCGATTCCATCTTCGCTTGAGCACTATTGTTCGTGTCTGCCGACAAGAATGCTCAACAGCCTCACTTTATTGATGAAATTTTCCGAAAAGTTCAAGAGTGTCGGAGTCTTCGAGAGGGGCAGCATTGGCTAACATCCGAATTGGAAAACTAGTTGAAGAACTACCGTTCTCTGGGCCTGAATGCTCGCGCATCACTCAGCAGATGTTAATCGACGGATCTAAAATCCGTGAAGGCTTCAAAGCCGCAACGCGCTCAATCGACAATCGAATGTGTGAATCAGTTGCTAATGCACTCAAGATTATGAAAGGTCAGCGCGTAGGAACTCCGGCACACAGAGATCAAATATTTCAGAAATGCATATCGTTGCTTCAAAGCACACCACCCGATGGGCGGTTTTGGAGCGCCTATAGGCGAATTCTCGTTCAGTTTGTCATTAATCGCATGAAGAACTTGGACAACCTTCTCCGCGATGAGGAAATAGACCAAACGCTTTCCTCGACGTCAGATATTTTCAAAAAAATCATCTCTCAGAAAGATAACTATCGGGTATCGCTCTCCGAAATCGCGACTTTCTATGAGCTCTGGTGGTTCCCCAGAGATGCTTCGATCGAAGAGGTCTTTAAGAAAAATGTTTCAAGCAATGACGCTGCGGCCATGGGGGACATCAAGCGTGATCTCTCAAAGCAAATTGATTCGAGCGCACGGGAGATTGAATCAGTCCAGAGACAGATCGAACTCCTCACAAGGAACTATGAGGCGGACATTCATAAGCTGAAGGCAAGCGTAGAGAGGTTATCGACAGACCAAAAACGAATTCATGCTGAACTGGAAAAGTCTAACGATAACACTACCAGGGGGCTCGACAATATTCGCAAGGAAGTTCGTTCCAAACCGGATCAGAATGCCATCAAAGAACTGCGCACTAGCGTGCGGGACCTTGAAGCCGAGATTCAAGAACTCAACTCATCGCTGAAGAAAATTGGAAAGACCATTGAAGACCAAAACAGAGAAATGGGCCGTATCAATGAAAAGATCGGCAGAAAATTTCTAGGAGCGACAGGTCAGTCAGGCAAAGGTGTCCGCAAAATCGATGCTGGTAAAAATCGAATTCCAGAAGAAGATTTTGTTTTCTTCTGGATGAGTAAACTAAGTGGAACTCCCTTCGCAACTATTCAGTTCGACGATCTCCTGGCAACGCACCTTTTCTTTAAGGCTTTCCGTTGCATCATACTTCAGGATTCAGCGCTTTACGATTCTTGGTTGAGCGCGATGGGGTGGAAAAAGTTTCTCCACACTGCTGCTGCAGATCCCAGTTGGATAAAGAGAGAATCGTGCATAGATCTGGAAACCTTCTGCTCCATTGAAGATGCGCCAAACGTCTTTAAAATATTGAATTTCAATTCAGCTCTGGTTGAAGGTTACCTGCTACCGAACGTATTACCCTGGATGGACCGTGAAGAGTTTATTGATCGGAAGATAGCTCTGATTGCAACTCCAGATGAAGAGGGCGCCCTGAAGGAGGCGGTACAGCACTTCCCATGCATGCTTAGCCTCAACGGTCGCCTTGAAAGTTCGCCAGTACGAAAAAATCATCAACAGCCAACTTACAATCCCAAAACAGACGT
>JAPKGD010000102.1 GCA_026648125.1 Bdellovibrionales bacterium
TTAGCCGTCGTCGCACCAGGAATCTCAGAGGCACTGATCGCGACGGCCATTGGTTTGGCCGCTGCCATTCCGGCCACAGTGGCCTACAATTTTTTTATCACTGAAATTAAAAGACATGAACTCAACCTCAATAATTTCTCGGCGGATTTTTTAAATATTGCTAAGAGAAATTTTTTTCGCGGAGAGTGATGCGTGGGAATGGCTGCGCCGAACTCACGACAACAAAGAACTGTTTTGAGCGAAATTAACGTCACACCATTTGTCGACGTTATGCTTGTTCTCCTGATCATCTTTATGGTGACCGCGCCAATGATGCAGCAAGGTCTCGAGGTCGAACTTCCAGAGACAGCCAATTCGGGAGTATCTACATCGGACGAGCCTTTTATTTTGGTGATAAAGAAGAATCGCGATGTTTTTGCCGGAGAAACAAAATTAGCTTCAGCTCAGTTGGCTTCTAAGCTAAAGGCGATTTTCGAAACTCGCAAAAATAAGCAACTTTACATTCAGGCGGATCGGCAAGTCGATTATGGTTTCGTCGCGGAAATCATGGGTGAAATTCGATCCGCAGGAATTTATCAGATTGGTCTTATCACCATTCCAAAAGCGGGCCAGTGAACACCATTGGGTATTCTCCTTATTCAGAAACATTTTCGCGAAATATAATCCTTTCCCTTATTCTTCATGGTTCGGTGATTATTTTGCTCACAGTAAAAGCGTTCCTAGCACCGAGCGAGCCCATTCAAATCCGCAACTCCATTCGGGTCGACATAGTGGGTTTACCCGACAAAGCAAAGCAAATCGCTCCTCCGGCGCCGACCGCCAAGCCGGAACCCGTTGTAACGCCAGCTCCACCAAAAGAAGTTAAAGTCGCTCCTCCAACTCCAAAGGTGGAGAAATTGGATCTCAGCAAAGCAAAATCCGTGCAGGAAAGGGCTCTCGAACGCCTCAAAGCGATGGAGGCCGTGGAACGTATGAAGAGCGAACTTCAAGCGGAACAACAAGCCGCAAAGAAGGCGGAGCAGGCCGCCTCCTTTAAAGGCAATGTTCTGAATGAGGGAGATAGCCTCACGGGGCTAGAGAAAATTGACTTTGATCGCTACTTTTCTGGAGTTGAATCGAAAATACGCTCAAGCTGGCAACTTCCGGGCTGGCTTTCAAATGCAAATTTACGGGCCCAGGCTCGGGTTCTGATTGATTCAAGTGGCCAAGTTATAAAGCGAGAAATCATTAGCTCCTCGGGAAATGAAGTTTTTGACGCAGAAGTACTTTCGGCCATAGACCGCTCAAGTCCGTTTCCTGAACCTCCCGACCGACTCAAAAATGTGTTAGCATCGAGGGGCATAATTTTTAATTTTCCGGAATAAAGGAGCATAAAAATGAATTCGTTGGTAAATATCCTGAAGTTCTTTTTATGCGCCGCTGTTTTGACAGTCGCCGTCACTTCTCAGCAGACTCAAGCCGAAAGCTCTCAGATTTATATAGACGTCGGCCAGGCCACGGTCAAAAAGAGTCTTCTCGCCTTAGCTCCGCTTAATTATTATGGCGCCGAGCCTCAAAACCGGTCTCACATCGACGCAGGTACCGATCTGTTTAAGGTCATAACCAATGATCTTTCCGTATCGAACTACTTTACTTTCATACGACCGGAGGCATTTCTAGAGGACACCACTAAAAAAACTCTTCGCCCTGCTCCCGGAGATCCGAATGGTTTTAGCTTTCAAACATGGAAGACGATAGGTACTGAGTTTCTCATTCGCGGAGGCTATCGGGTCAATGGCGACAAGCTTTCACTTGAGATCTATGCTTACCATGTTCCGCAGGCGAAACTCATTCTCGGGCGCACTTATGAAGGAAGCGCAAAGCAAACCCGAAAGATTGCGCACACTTTTGCTAACGATCTCATCAAGGCGCTGACGGGTAAGAAGGGGATATTCAACACTCGATTCGTAGCTGTCATGCGCCAGACCATTAAGGACCATAAGGAAGTTTACCTCATGGACTGGGATGGATCTAATGTCAGTAAAATATCAAATCATAAATCGATTGCTATCTCTCCCGCATGGTCACCAACTGGTGATCGAGTTGCCTATACCGCCTTCGCCTATCACGAAAATATCAAAGGCCGAAATGCTGATTTGTTTATTTATGAACTGGCCACCTCCAAGCGCTGGCTAGTTTCATATCGAAAGGGAATTAATTCGGGGGCAAATTTTCTCAAGGATGGTAACTCTTTATTGATGACCATTTCACAAAGTGGAACGCCGGATATTTACAAGATCTCTGCTGACGGTCGAAATCTCAATCGGATCACGAATGGCCCCAACCGATCAATGAACGTCGAGCCAGCAGTTTCGCCCGACGGAACGAAGATCGCATTCTCATCAGACAGAAGCGGGCAGCCCATGATTTACGTTATGAATTTTGATGGCAGCGGCATTAAGCGCTTAACTTTCGCTGGAAGATATAATTCGAGTCCAACGTGGGCGCCCGACAGTAAATCTCTTGTGTTTGCGGGCTATGACAAAGATCACTTTGACCTCTTTTCCGTGAATATCGACGGCACTGGCCTTAAGCGACTGACCGATGCAACTACGGTAAACGGAAGGGCTGCAGACAACAGAGACCCCAGCTATTCCCCTGACGGCCGACAGATTGTGTTTACCAGCAACCGAACAGGTACAACTCAGATTTTTATCATTGACCCTGATGGAAATAACGAACGGCGCATAACGTTTGATAAATACTCTTGGGAGCAGCCTCGTTGGTCGCCCTATTTGGATTAATGATTGGACAACACTCCTCTTCCAAATATTGATTCTTACTCGAAGGCGGATCTCGATAGTGCAGGAGATCGCTTTCCTGCGATTCTTCGTTACCTTGCTCTATTGGAACAATCCAATGTCCCAGCTAAGGTGAAGTTAAGAACCACAGGGTGGCTCACCTGTGCTCTCGCCACTGTGTTTGAACGAGCCTCTACGGCTCAAATTGTCGAGCATTGGACATCAACAGCGGACCAACTGCTGACTCAAGCGTGGACAGAGAGTGGTCTTGAGAAACTTCCCATGGGCCTCATGGCACTCGGAAAATTGGGAGCCCGAGAACTCAACCTGAGTAGTGATGTCGATATCGTATTAATCGCAGAACCCCATGTCCTTGCTGAAGGAACCGCAAAGTTAAGAAAATTTCGGTCTTGGCTGGAAGAAGACGGCTCATCCTTGACTCTTTTACGAGTTGATTTCGACTTGCGTCCGGGAGGTCGCTTTGGCCCATTGTTAACCACTCAGAGCCAACTCACCGACTATTATTGGAATCAAGGTGAGACCTGGGAACGTCTGGCTTGGGTGCGCGGACGGCCCGTCTGCGGAAACAACTCTCTATTAAAATCAACTCTCAAAGAGCTCGAACCATTTTGTTATAGAAAATATTTAGATTTCACCGTCCTCGACGACCTAAAGCTACTGAGAGGCCGAATTCATGCGGCGGCCGATATTCCCGACGGTTTCCTAAATCTCAAGCTGGGCCCGGGCGGAATTCGCGACCTTGAGCTTATGGTCCATTCCCTACTCATCCTTCATGGCGGTAAGCACCCCGAATTGAGAATGGCATCGACGATTGAGGCATTGAATCGCCTTTCGACTTCGGGCCTTTTGCCAAAAAGCGATTGTGATTTCCTAACATCGGCCTATTGGAAGCTCAGGCACTTCGAACACCTCTGTCAAATTTTTGAAGACAAGCAGACTCACCTGCTTCCTCTAAAATCGACCACATTTGTATCTGATGCTCAGATCGGTGAATGCCAGTCTCTTTGTAAACGAGTGGAAGCTTATGTCACAGAGTTACTTGGCCCGATCCGAACAGATCAACTGTTTTGGCCCGAGCAACCGGAGAATCAAATTGAATGGCTATCACAACTTGGTTTTGATCGAAATGTTGTAGAAGAAATCTGGCCGCAACTTGAGAGCGCTACGGCACTTTCTCGAAAATCTGAGCGAGACGAGAAGGCAAGACGTGAGTTTTTAGGCCGATTTGTAATTGCTCTCAAAGAGCAGCAGGCGGACCTGAATTTGGGAATCACAACGCTCTTGGATTTTGTGCGGGCCGTAAGAGCCAAGGCAACCCTTTTCACCACTCTTATCTCCGAGCCCCGTTTAATCAGTGATCTGGCTCGACTTTTTTCAGTTTCTCCATATTTGGGGCAAATCATCAGTTCAAGACCGGAACTTTTAGATATGTTCCTCGTGCGTCGCCTAGATCAGGCCAATCCCGATTGGGACATTTACCTCGAAGAATTGGTGGAGCGTCGGCAAATTGGCGAGATCTCCGCCGCAAGCCAGTTTCTATATCATCAGGACTGTCAGAGCTTGGGAAAAAACCTGAGCAACATCGCCGATGAAATTTGTGTGGATCTATTGGAGCGCCTTAAAAAAGATTCTGGTTCAAGTCGCATTCAAATTGTTGCGCTCGGCAAGTGGGGAGGTCAGGAACTCGGCATCCGAAGCGATCTCGACTTTATACTCATGACTCCAGACAAGCCCACAGAGTCAGATCACCGTGTGGCGCGAAGACTTATCTCGCGGCTCACCGAAGTGCATAGAGGTGGACGAATATATTCCATCGACATGCGCCTAAGGCCATCGGGGCATGCCGGCCCTCTCATCGTTTGGAAAGATCAGATTGTTGAATACATCCAAAACTCAGCGGCCCCCTGGGAGCGACAAGCCTATTTGCGTTCCCGACCGATCCCTTCCGGCGAATCCGATCTGCGCTCCCTCGCTGCCTCTGTGGGTCTCAGCGACGGCGATCTGAGCGAGTTGTCGAATATAAGAAAAAAGCTCCACGACACACGATCGAAAACTGGAATCGACCTAAAGCTTGCACCGGGTGGATTAGTGGACATTGAGTTTTCAGTTCAGATTTGTTGCTTAAAATGGAAGCTCAAAGATCCACCAAGTGACACCATTGCCATGATCAATCTCCTTGAGGAGGTTGACCCCGCTTGGACCAAATATTCTCAACGGGTTCGCAACCACTATTTATACTTGCGCAGGGTCGAGCAGCTTCAGCAATTGACCTCCTACCATTCGGGATCGGTGATTGATTCTAATTCCGAGCAGATCCGACGCCTTGCACGACTCATGAAATCTACGGCCGAGGACTTTGTGGACGAACTCGAGTCTCGGTTAAGCCAAGCCCAGCATTGGCTAGTGAAACTTGACCCCCAAGGATCAAGTCGGTAGCGTCATGTCTCGGAGGGAATTCTATGGCTCGACGTCTTCACTTTGCCCTTGCTTTTGCGACCCTACTTGCACTGGTAACTGCTTGCTCAGATAAGCCGAAACCAGCACCCAAAGCCAAGCCCGCCATAGCCAAACGAAGTACCGCCACAAATGGTCAACCTGGCGCAACAGGATTAACTGGAGCGATTTCTGTCTCTGGCCAATCAGGATCTCTCAGTATCGCTGCAGGAGAACCTGGTGCCACAGGAACAACCGCCCTCTCTGCGGAGACCGCTGGCACTGGAAATACCGGTTCAACCGGCGGCCCAGATGCTACCGCTGAAACGGGAGCACCTGGAGCAACAGACGGAACCGGTGTGGTAATTGGAACGGGTGCCGCTGCGGGCAGCGGCGCCGATGAGAGCGAAGATGACGACGAGTCGACCATGGCCATTGGAGGAAAGAAGAACGAAAAGCGAATTCTTAAGAAAATTCTCGCCATCTTTGAGGTTGAAATCGCTGGGCAGCCCTCTGAGACCTTTAAAGCTCAACTGTTTGTCGACCGGACGCCAAAGACAGTGAACAATTTTGTTGGATTGGCGGAGGGTAGAAAAAAAGACACCGCGATGTCTGAGGAATGCATCCTTGGGGAACAGGGCATTATCCATGGCGCCAAACCGGGAACGATCGTCGTGGATGCCAGCACCGTGTCTCCCAGCCGGAGCAGGTTCATCGGGGAACGCCTGGCGGAGAAGCAAATCCTGTTTCTGGATGCGCCCTGCACCGGCTCGAAGCCCGGCGCTGAAAACGGGACGCTCACCTTTATGATCGGTGGGGACAAGGCAATCTATGAAAAAGTAAAACCTCATCTGGAAGAGATGGGTAAGCAGTTGTATTACTGCGGTGGGCCGGGAATGGGCCTGCATGCGAAACTCTCCCAGAATCTGATCCTCTCCAATATTCTGCAGGCATTCAACGAGGGTTTGGTGCTCTCGACCAAGGCCGGAGTGAATCCGGAGTTGATGTTGGACATCCTCAATAACAGTGCGGCCCGCTCGGGACTTATTGCTTTTAAAGCCCCTTACGTGTTTGTGCGGAACTTTGAAACCAATTTTTCCGTAAAGTGGATGCACAAGGACATTGGGCTCATGTTGGATTCCGCCAAAGAGCTGAATGTGCCTGTTCCTCTGACAGGTCTGACCCAGCAGCTTTTCCAAGCGGCAATCTCCAAGGGATTTGGAGAAGAAGATATTTGCTCTACAATCAAAGTGTTAGAGGAAATGGCCGGGGTCGAAGTCAGGAAGACAGAATAAATCTACAATTTTCTGTTGCATTCTGAAAAACCATATTCTATTATTGGAAGTAAGC
>JAPKGD010000103.1 GCA_026648125.1 Bdellovibrionales bacterium
AGCTTTATTCCAGCCGAAGATAGCGGTGATATTTTTGATATGATTTCAAAAAAGGGAAATGAACTGGGGAGCATTGTCGAGGTTGTGAGCGAATTAAACTTGCTCCTCAAAAATCTGAATCAAGATGGCAGAACCGCCAAATTGATCGACTCCTTCTCTTCTGCGGCCTTTGAACTGAAGCAGCTTTCACGGCAAACTCGCGAGTCTATTGACCAAAAGAAACTCCACGATGTCATTGATCGGCTGGCTAGCATTATGGGAAAAATTGACCGCGGAGAGGGAACTCTTGGTGCACTCATCAATGATCCCACCCTTCACCAAAAGCTGACTTCAATTTTGGGCGATTCAGACCGACGTCAGTATCTTAAACCTCTTATTCGTGAATCGATTATACATCAGGAACGAGGTACAAAGGAGGTGCGGTGAGCCGACTCGCAACTCTCTTCGTATTGCTAGGATTTTTTATTTCGGCACGAGCTCCGGTCTCATGGCAATCACGACCCTGGCAAGGGCAGATTCATTCCACCATGAACATGGGTGCCCTGATCGAAGTCCCCCACTCTGAAAACATAAAGAATATTTATCTCGCAGGACGCAAGTTGACGTTTTTAAATTCGCAAGGTGTATGGGTTGGAGTCCTTCCCAAAACTTCTACTGCTCTTTTTATTACGTTTAAAGCAACCGGAGATTTTTCCATTGTTCCCCTCAAAGTAAACGCTCCTCCACTTAGCGAAGCGAATAATCTGAGGCTTCCCTCATCCGTCTGGCAAAAGGTTCAAAAGAAAACCAATGAGGACCAAGCCAAGCGTGATCAAATCCGGTCGATCATCATGCAAAGATCTGGGGAGCCGCCAAAGAGCTGCTGGCAAGCGCCACTCAAGTCTCGAATTTCATCAAAATTTGGCTCCCCTCGACGCCTGCCCGATGGCCGTAGTTATCATCACACGGGGGAGGACCGGAGCGCGCAGGTGGGAACTCCCATCAAGGCTTCGGCTTCGGGCCGAGTTGCTTATGTGGGCGAAACAATCGTCTCTGGCCGGCTGGTGATTCTTGATCACGGGGACGGCTTTTTTTCCCGCTATCTCCACCTTAAAGAATCCCAAGTTCAGCCAGGGCAAGTGGTCAATTCGGGCGATGTGATTGCCCTTTCTGGAGCTAGCGGTCGGGTTGAGGCTCCCCATCTCCACTGGGAGATTCTTTGGCTAGGAATTCCCGCAGACCCGGGTCACTTTCTTCAGGCCTGGGCACATCTCTGCGGTCCACCGTCAGCTTAATGCCTTTCACCCAATGAAATCCGATCACTTTATTGACCTTATCTCGCAAGAGGTCGCGGCCGTAATTTAATTCCTGCAAATGAGCTGAAGTTTTGACCCAAACAAAAAGATAGCCCTCCGAATACCCCACCGGCTGAGAATAAGAGGCAATCTGGGGGCCCACAATATCTTGCCATTGGTGCCAAATCTTCCACCGCAGGAAACCATCAGAGAGTGGAGACTTTCCCCGCCCAAAGAGGTTCTGGAGAACATTTGACACGGGCTGTAATTTTTGATTCTTCTTCGGTTTGGACATACGGGCAGAAACTAACATGATTGATAAAAACTCGCCAATTCATATCGTCGGAGCCGGACTCGCTGGCAGCGAATGCGCTTGGCAGCTTGCGGAATTGGGGCACCGCGTACGACTTTACGAAATGCGTGGCGGCACTATGACTCCGGCCCATAGATCTGACAAATTCGCTGAGTTGGTGTGTTCAAATTCATTTGGATCTGAGACTGACTACTCGGCTCCCGGCCAACTCAAATGGGAGGCCGAAAAGCTTGGCTCTCTTATCTATCAAGCCGCTCTACACGCCAGAGTTCCAGCAGGTATGGCTTTAGGAGTTGATCGAGAACTTTTCGCCGATTTTATCACTCAAAAAATTAAGAACCACCCGAGGATTGAGGTGGTGAACAAAGTTGTTCAAAGTCTCGACGATGTCCCCCGCCCAACGGTCATCGCGACTGGGCCACTCACTCATGAGCCTTTGGCCGAGAGTCTGCGCCAGCATTTTGATGGAGAATTTTTATATTTCTTTGATGCGATTGCTCCAGTGATTGACGCTGACTCGATCGATCAATTCACCGCTTTCAAGGCCGACCGATTCGGCAAAGGCAACAAAGACTATTACAACTGTGGCATGAACCGCGAACAATACTATCGGTTTATAGACGAAATTCAGCGCGCCCGAAAAATTGAACCCAAAGAGTTTGAAAAGGACACTCCTTATTTTGAGGGCTGTATGCCCATTGAGGCGATGATCGAGCGAGGTCCTGAGACTCCTCGCTTTGGCCCCATGTCACCCAAGGGACTAAGCAACCCGTGGAGCGGAAAATCGTATTATGCCGTCGTGCAACTTCGGCAGGAGAATAAAGAAGGCACGGCTTATAATATGGTGGGGTTTCAAACGAAATTGGCTTACCCAGAGCAGCAGCGAATTTTTAGGATGATTCCGGGCCTTGAACGGGCTGAATTTTTAAAATTAGGTAGTATTCACCGCAATCTTTATATTCAAAGTCCAAAGCGCCTCACGCCCTATTTACAAAGCCCCAAAGACGAATGGCTCTTCTTTGCCGGCCAGATCACCGGAGTGGAAGGGTATTTTGATTCGACCTGCATTGGACTTCTCGTCGCGCGATTTCTGAACGATAAAATGACCTCAGGCGAGATATCACGTCCGCCCAGGGATAGCGCTTTTGGGTCGCTTCTTAATGGGATCACCGAAGACAATGGTCACTTTCAACCGACAAATATTAATTTTGGTTTGTTTCCAAATATTGAGGGCTTCAAAATTCGAAACGGTGATGACAAACGGCGCAAGAAAGAGATGCAGCTACAAAGAGCCAAGAGCGCCTTGATGGATTGGCTAAGTGCCTCTGTCCACACTCATTCGACTGAAAGAATTTACAATATATCGTCCGAAAATAGCCAAGAGCTCTGCCCTTAAATAGCCTTTCCCCCAAGAACTCTTTAAATGGGGGGAATTCGACCATGAAGAAACTGATTTTATTAATGACGATCATGCTCTCCGCCGCAAGTTTCTCTAAGGAAAAAGATCTTAGTGATGTTGAATCTATTGATGGCTTTTGCGCCATGGACCTTATTGAACTTGTATCCAGGGCGACTCAAACAGCTCCTTTCAACCAAAACGAAAGCGACTTTCTAAATAAGGCTAGGACTCGCGCCGCCGATCTTTATAGAGCCTATATGTCCGGTCACTTTGTGGAGGAGGATGAGTGGCTTGAAGTTTCACAGTCCATTTATTTCTCCGGCACCCAAGATAAACGCAGGGTCGCCGGGGCCTTGATAGAGGTGACAAATGGCGGTGACGAATCTCTCCTCAAGTTTTATTTCAAGATTGGTGAGAGCGGTCTACCCCGTCTCCTTGTTGGCATTCATGATGAGCAAAGTGCCCTGGCCTTCTGGGCCTGTGAATAATGCTCAAAATGAGACGTCAATTCGACCAATGACAGGTGACTAAATTTTAAACATGGGGTTGGCCTACAATCCAATCTAGGTTGGTCCATCCCTTGCTCTTATAGAGAGTGAGGGGGATCAGTTATGTCGCTTTGGAACACGCCTTCAATTCGATTTCAGTTCATACATCTTTGGGTCATTGCGGTTGTGGGCTCAGCTCTGGTTGGCTGCTCTGAACCTGTGCCCCAGTCGCTGGTCAACGGGCAGGGAAGCGTAGGCTCAACTGGTTCGACCGGATCTACTGGTTCGACGGGATCCACCGGCTCCACAGGAGAAACAGGAAGTACCGGCACACCGATCCCTACAGTTGTCGTTATAACGGCACAGCCATCTCCAAAAGCAATTAATGAAGGCCAGAACCTTATCGCTGGTGACTTCTGCGTTACAGCCTCTGGAAGTAACTTAAGTTATCAATGGTTTAAAAACGGTGCGATTTTTGCGGGAGCAACCGCGAGATGTCTCTTGATCAATAACGTGCAGATTTCTCATGAGGGAGACTATAAAGTAAGAGTTCAGAGCAATGGTGATCCTGCCACAGCTGCCGATTCTTCTGCCGCTCACCTCACCGTTAATCCAGTTGTCGCTCAAGCCAATATTAGTTCTGACCTTCAAGCAAAAACGCTCACTGTGGGTGATAACCTCACAGGCTGACGGCGCTGAAGGTCTCGGTCTGGACGTCCACCTGCACGGGCTCCTTGGCCGGGTCGCGCAGGGAAAGCCCGGCGCGGCGCATGGCGCCCAGCGTCTGCCGCGGGATGCGGTAAACGAAGGGCTCGCCGACGGCGCGGTTACGGGCCTCGTGGCCGGGCTTGATCAGGTCCAACGCGATGAAGTTCACCAGGGGCATGTACTGGATCAGGGTGGGCCAGTTGCACCAGTCGCGGTCGGCGCTGGTGCCCATCAGCACGACACGGCCTTCGCCCAGGTTCCAGTCGAGCGCAACGGGGTCGCCGTTCTCCAGCGCGAGCATGGTGCGCACGGCCTGCGCGCCCTCGGCGGGCTTGGCCTCGAGCTTGAAGCGGCGGTAGACCTCCATGCGGGCCAGGCTGCCTTCTTCCTTCTTGAAGTTGGCGAGGCTTCGGATGGCGGGGTGGTCGACGACCTTGTCGCTGACGCGTTCCTGTGTGTTCGTGCGCACGGCCTCTTCCTGATTTCCCAAGCCCACGGCCTCGCCGACAGAGCCCGGCAGCAGGCTGCCCATCTCGGTGTTGTAGGTGCGCGGGTCGATGCGGTCGCCCATCCAGATCCACAGGCTGCCGCCGCGCTTGACCCACTGTTCCAGCACGTCGATCTTTTCCTTGGGGATCAGTGCGACGTTGGCGAGCACGATCAGGCTGTAGTCGTCGAGTTCCTTGTTGGGAAACTCGCCGTCGCCGATGACCTCTGGGAACAGCGGCATGTGCCCGGCGTGGACCTCCTCGGCGCGCGAGGGCAGCAGCGCCTGGCGCAGGAAATCCATCTCGCTCTCCATCTTCTCGGCCTTTTGCATGCCGTCGACCAGCAGCACCTTAACCTGCTCCTCGACGTCGACGGCCAGGAAGCGCGTGTTGTCGGCGGGCAGATTGTCGAGGCCCACCTCCACGGACAGGGCGTGGCTGCCGGCGACGGGGAAGGTGTGGCGGAAGACGACGGGCTCCTTGGCGGCCGGTTCGAGCTTGGCGATCTCCTCGCGCCCGATGCGGTCGCCGTCGACGAAGAGCGTGACGGGCAGGCCGGGGAGGGGATCCAGGCCCTTGTTCTGGACCTCCGCGACGATCTGCGTCTCGACGCCGGCGGTGACGACCTTCTCGTCGATGTCCAGGTGCACCGCGACGGCGTTCTGGGGATGGGGCTCTCCGGCCAGGCGCACGACCCAGAGCCGGGGCTTGCCCTTGTCGTCGCCGAAGACCTGCTCAACGGCCTCCTGCTCGGTCGAATCGAGTTTCTTCGGCGTGTCGCTGGCTTCCATCCAACTGCGGCGCGTGCGGTCGGTGATGAGCACGATCTCCTTGCGCGGGTGCTTGGACTTGCGGTCCTGGATCAGGCGACAGGCGCCGGCGATGGCGCGGGGCAGGTGGGTGGTGCCGTCGCTGAGCCGCGCGGCCTGGATGTCGCGGATCACGTCGCTGTGCTTCAGCGCCGCCGTGGGCGTCAGTTCCTCGATCCGGTCGTTGGCCAGCAGCACGTCGACTTCGTCGCCGGGCTGCAGTTGCTCGACGAGTTTGACCGCCATCTCCTTGGCCTTGTCGAAGAGCGGCTTGCCGCCGACGCTGTAGCCCATGGAGTAGGAGTTGTCGATCACGATGACGCGGTAGGCGTGCGGGCGGCCGGAGAGCATGCCCATGCCTTCGTGCAGGGCCGGGCGCGCGAGCGCGAAAGCCAGCAGGACCAGGATCAGCACGCGGATCAGCAGCAGGATCAGTTGCTCGATGCGCAGCCGGCGGCTGGCCTTTTTCTGCGCGGCCCACAACCAATGCATCGCGCCCCACCAGATCCGGCGGAAGCGTTGCCGGTTCAGCAGGTGGATGATGATGGGAATACTGCCCGCCGACGCGCCAGCCAGCAGCGCGGGGTTGGCGAAGAAGTTGGCTAGCCAGGCACCCAT
Source organism: Bdellovibrionales bacterium (assembly GCA_026648125.1). Lineage (GTDB taxonomy): Bacteria > Bdellovibrionota > Bdellovibrionia > Bdellovibrionales > UBA1609 > JAIBAM01. Next base: position 6,098 of record JAPKGD010000103.1, read on the forward strand.
GTCAGTTTCTAATCCCGTTCACGATCACGTCTCACTTGAACTTGCTGTTCAAGCGGTTGGCCAGGTACGCGCTCAAGACCACGTCCAGCGGGTTCTTGGTGTTCACTTCCACGAAGTCGATCTTGTTGTTGCGGCAGCCGCGCTTCATCTTCTCGGTGAAGCCCTTGTACTCTTCCAGGTAGTCCTTGCGCAGCGAGCGCGGGTCGCAGAGCAGCTCCTTCCAGCCCTCGTAGCCCTCGAACATCGTCATGTTCTCGAAGGGGAACTTGATCTCGAAGTCGTCGAGCAGCTGGAAGACGATGACCTCGTGGCGGCGGTGCCGGAAGTGCTGCAGGCCGAAGAGCAGCTTCTCGGGATCGTCGAAGAGGTCGCTCAGGATCACGACCAGGCCCTTGCGTTTGATGCGCTCGGCCAGGTCGTGAAAGATCCCGCCGGTGTCCGTGCGCTGTTCGGGCACGATCTGCCCCAGTTCGTGCAG
>JAPKGD010000104.1 GCA_026648125.1 Bdellovibrionales bacterium
CTCATTTTATCCATGGGAGCTATAACGAACTAAAAGGTCACTATCGAATCGTACCGCCCTCTCTATTTATACCTTCTTTTTTTAAGAACAAAGTCTCAAAAGATCACGCTCTCATGTGGACGACAGCGATTGATTGGCAAAGTAAGCTTGAAGTTCTAGTTCCTGCAGAATTTGTATACACGTTTCATATTCCAGAAATTTATGGAGACAAGCCGCGATTTCCGGCCTCATCGGCCGGAATGGCCGCTGGATTTGATAGCCAGTTTGTCGTCATGCGAGCACTCATGGAGATCGTCGAACAACACTATCGCGGTCTTGCTGAAAGCCTACATGTTAAGGTCGAATGGCTAATTCCCTCAGGGACCCTCAAAAATATTATTGATCGAACAACGAAGGGGTTTAATCTCAGAAATCAAACCCACTTTTTTGCAATTCGGGCAAAAGGTGCAAAACATAATATTCCCTTCATCATTTGTTTTATGGGTGACTCTGATAAATTCTATCTTGGCTGGGGTCTTAATTTAAATCCGATTAAAGCTATTGAGAGCGCCCACCTAGAGGCTTTTCAAGCCTGGTCCACTGAAATTAGCGGCACACGTGAAAATATGATCAGAAAGTCCAAGGAAGAACCAGCCAATGTTTCACGCGAAGAGCAGGAGTTCTTTGACAATCACTGGCCAGATGAGCCGAACCTCGATTTTGAAACGTTTCTGAACTATTATCCCCAACGAAGAGAGTTTGAAGAGTCTCCGTTTGAATCGATCGCAGGAATTCTTCGTAGCCTTGGCTATCGCAATATATTTCTGTGTAATTTATCACGACGCGGAGTAAGTTGTTTTGTCGCTAAAGCACTGGTTCCAAAACTGGAGCTGTCACACCGAATTCATAAATCGCCCGATGAGGTTAAACCCGCCACTTGGGAAGATATCGTGTCCTGGCAATATCTGTTTTCAAAAAGAAGAGAAAGAAGGAAGAAGTGATCATCTACGCGGGCCTCTCGATGGATGCCAAAACTTTAAAGAAGACCAATGTTAAGGCCAAGTTACTTCCGCCCATTCGAAGAACTCAAATTTACCGAGACTTTAAGGCTGGCGAGCGCGTTTTTCTGATTGCCGACGGTGAATTTGATCAAACACTTGCTGTATCGGCGGGGGAAATTCTCGACGTGCTTCGTGCCGGAGGAATAGTCTTTGGAAGTTCAAGTATCGGTGCTCTTAGGGCGGCCGAAATGGAAGCCTTTGGGATGTTTGGCATCGGCGAAATTTTTGATCTTGTACGCAATACACCCGTTTTTCGCGACGATTGGTTGGGTCACATGTTTGACCCAGACACATTGGAGCTTCTTACCTTACCATTTATAGAGGTCATCTTTTTGGCAAAACCCTATCTCAAGGGGTCCCTGGCAGAGTGGGGAGAGCGCGTCATTCGCGAGCACCCTTTCGCCTATGATGCTCTAACTAAACAACGATGTTTAAAGTTGATTGATTGGATGAATTTGAGACCTCAAGATAAAGAGACGCTTAGCTCACAAATTCAGGACCTATTTACCGGAAAGCGAATGTCACAGAAAAAGAAGGACGCCCTCGCCATGATAAAAATGGCTAAAGAACACCTAATCTCAGTGCAGAAATTTAATCGCCATTTACAAAAGCGCTGTGGTCTTTATTGATTCTCATTCCCTTAATCCGGATATTCTCCATCGGGCTCCAGCGCATTTGCTGCACCGCGGGCCAGAAAACAACCAGGTACCTTCTTTCGGAAATCTTTTTTACAGCGACAGAAAAGTGATCACAGTTTCCTCCCAAGTTGAAACATCTCATTTTAGGGCTCCCTAACCACCTCGTTTGATTTGCAAAATTCCAATGTCCTATTTTGGGTATGGCCCCTAAGTTGCAGAATTTGGTCTTGCAAGGTGAATTGGACGGGATTTTCGGGGGGAATTTATGCGATTAGGGATAATTCGAAACGGTGTCGCACTCGCTTTCATCTCATTGTCTCTGGTCGCATGCTCAGGAGCTCAGTCGCCTGAGAGTCTCGTCGACACCTCCACAGCGAATCAATTTGAACCCACTCCATTGTCGCAAGAATTTGACGGGATTTTTGGGATGAAAACCGTAACGATCACCCATGGTGTGTTTAAGAAGATTCCCGCTGGTGCAAAACTGGGTTCTTCACAGTTTAAGGTGGGATGCGGTGAGTTAGAAAGTGCTGGGTAGAGGCCCGGTCTGATCGGTAAGATTTTGTTACCACACAACATCTTGCGAAAGGACTGACATGCCCAGCTCTGACAAATTAGCACAGTTTCTTGGCCTTCCCGAATTGAAAGTGACTGCCTTTAAAAAGGAAAGAATCGCAGCCAATGTTTTGCAGGCTAAGAAAACCTCTGTCTTCGAAGTCTGCCCTAAATGCGCTACTCCCTCCTCGGTCATCTATGATCATCGGATAGTGCGCCTAAGAGATGCCCCAGTGCGAGGCCAATCCATGCGACTCAGCGTAAAGAAAAGACGCTTCTTTTGTAAACCCTGCCGCAAACCCTTTACTGAACCAATCCAAGGCGTAATCAAAGGACATCGTACTACCTATCGCTACCGAAGAGCCGTTCTCTGGGCCTGCGAAAACTTCTCTGACCTCGCACGCGTTCGAAAAGCCATGCGCTGCTCCTCTGGATTTATTTATCAAACCCTCTATCAACAAATCCAAGGTAAACTCGGTGAAAAATTAAATTACCCTTGGCCCACCACCGTCGGCATTGATGAGCACTTTTTCACTCGAAGACGAGGACGTGCTGAGTTTGCAACAGTGTTTACTGACTACCCAAACAAACGCTTGCGAGAACTCGCCTTCGGCAAAGTCAAAGGCGAACTTCTCGCGCAACTGCACAACATTGAAGGACGAGAAAGCGTCCGAAACGTAATCATCGATATGAGCGACGGCTATCGAAGCTTTATTAAAGAGTATTTTCCAAATGCACGAATCATCGCTGACAAATTCCACGTGCTTAGACTTCTCACACCGGCGATCAACAAAAGACGAGTCGCCATCACCGGCGACAAACGAACTAGAGAACCGTAGAACCTCAATTTTACGAGAAACCGTAGAACCGTAGAACCGTAGAACCAGTTATTGGGCTTATTAAGAATTGGCGGGGTCGACGGGACTCGAACCCGCGGCCTTCCGCGTGACAGGCGGACGTTATAACCAACTTAACTACGACCCCGCGCCTGAGATTCGAAGGATCTATATACTGGCTGGCTCAGTGGGGTTCAATTCTTTTTTAATTAAGTACCATAAGCGCCGCTTCAAGGTGCGCACGACGCCTCTGGAGGCTACGAATTTCGTCCTCGAGGACAAGCCGTTGGCTTTCCCAAATGGGATCATTCAGGAGGACCAAGTGGGAGAGCTGCCCCTTTTTTATGCTGATCTCGGACTCAAGGGTGAAAAGCTCACTTCTCATGCTCTCACGCTTTTCATTCGCCTCTTCGGAGAGAACCTCGCCCTCAGTTCCCAGAGGACTAGGGTCCTCAAAGCGAATAAAGCCCTCGTCTGGTGTGTTTTGCCCTAGGGTTGGTTTCTCTTTGTGAGCGCAGGCGGCCAGTGAAAGCATAAAGCAAAGCCCGAGCCCTTGAACAATGGCACGAACACTGCTGCCAAATCTATGAGGGTAAGATCCCCTTCGCCCCTGCTTTCGCATGCAGGAAGTAGTCTCCTAAATCCTTCCGGCAGAGGCAAACACCCCGGGCGATTCGAGAAAAATTCACCAGCTGCGGTGCGTTAAGTGGGCGAAAAGGCAATGACCTTTAACTCAACGTTAATAGGAGTGGGTAAAGATTTTACCTCTACAGTGGTTCGGGTGGGTCCAATCTTGGCAAAGTACTCCCCGTAAACTTCGTTAAAAAGCGCGAAGTCCGCCTTCATGTGGGTGAGGAATACGCTCACATCCACCACCTGTTCCAGCGATGAACCCGCCTCCTCAAGTACAGCCCGAATGTTCTCAATGGTGCTTTTGGTCTGAAGAACAATGTCGTGACGGGTGACCTCTCCCTTTTCGTTCAGCTCCACCCCCGGAATCTTGGCGGTGCCCGGCTTTCTCGGGCCCATTCCTGAGACAAAAATAAAATCGCCCACGCGCCGGGCGTGAGGATAGGGGCCTACGGGAGGCGGGGCTTTTTGCGACCGAATTTCACTCATAGATGCTGACCTCCGTGACTGTGCTCCTCAGGGGAGAAATACCACCGATCATGATCTGGGTCCCACTCATCCCAAGTTGGAATGCGGGCCAATTGCTCCACAAATCGGTCAGGCACAATCCCTGGCACGAGAAAGGCCTTTTGCCGCTTTAACGGGTATGGATTGCGCAATTCAAAGCCCAGCACACCTAAAATTCCTCGGGCCACATACCAGGTTGCCTGAGGGTTCCAACCATGAGCGATCTTAATCACAACGCCTAACCCATCTGGAAAATCTTTATGCTGAATCGCCAATCCCAAAAGTCCATCGGCGCCTTCTTTCGCTACCACCTGTCCACGGCAAGACTTCATGACCGTTGTATCTAGGCGATTGAACCCACCCACGAGATCTGGATAACGAATCATCGCTTCCCAAATCCAATCTTCCTTTGCTGATCGGGCAAGGCCCGCATAACAGCGAGCGAGTTGGTTTACTGTCATCGCAACCGTTGGCAAACCATCCCCATCCCGAGCAATACGTAAAGGTTTAAAGTCGTCGCCCAAATAGCGACGAACGATTTTCATATAATCATGAAACAACGGGTGATCAGGGAGTGTATATCCGACCCGTGACCAACCTTTTAGCCGGCAGCCTTTAAGAAGAGCCGCATGGTGACCTGAAGAGTTGTTGTACCAGCGCCTCGGTCTTCGCACCTGACGGCCAAATTGGACCAAAGGCAAATCGAGCGGAGTTTGCATAAGCCCCCACTCGCTTTTTGAGAGCAGACTTTGCGAAACCTCGACGTGCTCTGCGGTGCCGTTATGAGAAGAAACGCTAATCGCCTTTTGCCGCCAATCACAAGCCTCATCGAGTTCTTTGCCGAACACTTTGACGTAAAAGGGCTTCATCATACTGCGGCCATAGCAAAGTACATTGCCACCAAACGAATGTACGGGCTTATCGCCCGCAAACCAGGCTACCGCCCCATGAATGGTAGTTTCGCTGACACCGTTTCTTCGATAATCAACTAAAGGCTCCCACTCCACATCACGGCCCGTTGGAATTCCTGGAATCGTATCGCCAAAAGTCGATTGTGGATAAATCTCGTTCGCTTCAAACCGGCGACTCATTGTCATCTCCCTGATCAAAATCCTCATCCATCATGAGGCTATGGCGATGATCATCACCCAACCCCGGATCTCCTAAGACATTGCGCTCGCCCAAATATTTTTCTGGATCATTCTCATCAAACTCAAGATCTCTAGCCGCCTGATCAGAGGGTGTAAGTCCCACCACAGCTGCACCACTGCCATAAACGGGCTGGTACTCATAAATCTTTCCCTTGTAGAGGTTAGTCTGACCCATCATTGCAGCCAGCCACCAAAAAGGCTTAAAGTTGGACACCTTATTCACTCGAGCTTCGCGATGAAACTGCCTTGAAAGTTGAGACACATCCTCGAGTCGTCCCGCCTCAAGAAACTCCAAATATTTTTTATTCCACTCCTGATCTTTCAATGAGTGAATGTGATCGTCCTTAGGATCGATCCACTCCCCATGTAGTCGATTAGAAAGTGAGCTTACAATAATTGCCGCCACCTTTTTTCCAGATTGTAGTGCCGCATCCCGTGCGGCTTTACCGTAAACAATTGTTTCCGCGCGATCCGCGTAGATGTTGCTCGAAACGATGGTAAAGGGCCAACGATTATCGGCATTCAAAAGCTTGTTCACCACCACACTGCCTGTATCGATGGGAAAGCCTTTGTAATTCACCAGCCGGGCATGAAGCCCCCGCTTATCGCATTGGCTTTGAATGGACTTCGCCATTTCCACATCAATTTTAAATTTGTAAGGAATGGAACCCAATTCATGAAACTCTTCATCCACGTGAACCCATTCAGGATTGGGGTCAGCTTGAATCTGATGACCGATTACACTGGGCCAATAAGTCGAATAAAGAATCAACGACTCCACCCCAGCCTCTTCGAGATCTTGTCTCACCTGCAGAAAGGCTTCTTTGACTTTTTTCCACCCAGGATTTCGATCTGCCGCCAATAAGATATGGGGCACTCCGGGTAAAATATAACCCTTTATGACATTTCCTCCACCCCGACTCATAAACTCGCTCCCTGATTGACTTCATTCCACTCGACAATCGCATTTCCTGTACCGATCACCGTGCCATAGCCATGGACTTCCGCCGGATAGGTCGGAAGATTCAAAGCCGAAAGCATCCAAGTGAGGCTTCCACCATCCGTCTCACTCACCGCCTGCTCGGTAAAATCGCTCATGATATCTAACATTTCTTTAGTTCGCCCTTTTTTCATCAGGTCGATCATGCGCATATCCCAGAGGTACTGATTGTGATTGTTTATGTGTTCTCGGCTCAT
>JAPKGD010000105.1 GCA_026648125.1 Bdellovibrionales bacterium
TCTCTGCCGCGATCATCAGTGCCGGCGAAGTTTTGCATTGTTGGCGGATGTGGTGGTATACCCGGTATTTCCTCGAGAAGGTTCTCATTCGGACTGTACCCTCAAAAAATAAAAAGAAGGGGAAGGCGAGTCAGAAACCTTCGTGCATCCTGCACTTTTTCCTAGCGGACTCGGTACTAGCCAATCCTTGGCCGGCACTGAATGACTTCCTTGTTTCCTGCGAAGAAACGTGGCTCCGCTTTTACCATCCTGGTTCACCGACTCTAACTCACCAACCCCCCATCAACCTCAGGCACGTCCATGTATCCAAGGTCGATGTAAAACATCATAAAATTTCCAAATCTCCATGTAATGCGCCCGCAGCTTTGATGCTCTGAAGGATCGTTATCAGATCCCTTGGCGTCACGCCGAGGCGATTCATCGCTTTAACAATATCTCCAACGTTCGCAGCTTCATCGAGGACCATGACGGTTTCACCGTCCTTCTTTTTCGACTCTCCGCCCACTCGGAGCGTGAGATCGCCATGACTGATAGCCACTCGAGAGACTTTCACTCCTTGCCCAATGATTACCGTTCCCGTCTTCTCATTGATCACAACTTTTGCCGTAGTATCTGGATTAATCTCGACTCCCTCAATCAAAGCCACCAACTCAACACCTTTGCCTTCGTAGGAAGCTGGAGAAACTATGTCTACAGTACCTGCATCCAAGGCCGAAGCATACTTACCGGCTAGTTCTCGGTTGATGGTTTTCACAACTCGTGCGGCCGTGGTGAAATCTGGATCATGCAAAGTGAGACGAAACATCTTTCGGGACGCAAAATCTTGACCGATATCTTTTTCAATCATTGCTCCATTGGGGAGTCGAGCCACGGTCTCATGCACACCCGTTTGACTATAACCTACCAAAAGAGAACCCTGCGCCACCGCGTAGATCTGCTGATCACCTGCCCGCAAAGGAGTTTGAATGAGGGTTCCACCTTTAAGGCTTGATGCATCTCCCAACGCGCTTACCGTCACATCCAACTTATTTCCAGCTCTTGCAAATGGAGGCAGCGACGCCGTTACAATGACAGCTGCTACATTTTTAGATGATACGTCTTTTCCATTCACCTTCATTCCCAGGCGATCCAACATGCGTTCAATGCTTTTTGAGGTGAATTCTGACTTGCTGTCACCAGTTCCGTTGAGTCCAACTACAACGCCATAGCCCACAAGCTGATTGGATCGCACACCGCGAATGTTCGATATATCCTTGAGCCGAGCCGCTGAGGCAGATCCAGCAAAAACCATCAGACTAACAAGAATCAATCGGCCGAGACTCATATGTCCTGATCCTTTCTTCGTACGCTCACGATATCGAACTTTGGATCTAACAATCGACTCGCTTGTATTCCGTCCTCGTTAAAGTCCTCAGAGCGAACGATGCCAGTTACGATCACTTTATATTCACGCGAACCGATCATGAACGGCTGAGTACCTTTGACCCGATAATTGCCATCGCTCATTCGTTCGACAATACGAGTGGGAACATTTCGCACATTGAAGTCCGGCTTATCACTGGCGGCCGCGGCAGCTAGCTGATTTGCCCGCTCTTCTTTTGCCTTTTGGGCCGCCTCTTGTTCTTTATCAGGCTCTGCGCCCGCTTTTGCCTTTGCATTCTTCGAGTTTTCCTCACTCGCCGGCGCTCTCATGCGTGCCTGACGCTCTTCGAATCGAGCCCAAAGGCGCTTGATCACGTCAACTTTGGCCTCAAGCTGCTCGCGCGGCTCACCCTCAATTTGTACAGCGATGGGATCGCCGACCATTCGCACTGTATTCTGCGCGAATAAATAAGCCCCCTGACCTTCCATAACCCAAAGCGAGCCCGTTCCAGCGTCAAGTTGGGCCTCATCTTCTAGAGATTGCTTAGTGACACGCCGATACTGTCGTCGAGCCCCTGAATAAACGTTGGAGCTATCCGAATATTTGACTCCTGAAGTTTTTCGCGCCACCGGCGCTTCACTTGATTTACCGCCCATAAAGGCTTTCAGTTTTTTTCCAAAGCTCGAACAGCCCGTCATCGAAACAGCTAAAACAAGATAAATCGCTAAGAGTCTCATTGAATTTTGACCTCCCCGCGCCCCGTGACGACGGCGGATACAATTTGATTGCTCTGGGGGTTGCGAATCTTCACCGTATCACCAATCACACCATCCTGCTCGGCAACTCCCATGAGCACGACTTCCCAAGACTCCTCACCCACGCTCATTTTTACCTGATCACCCCTCCTCAACGCCTTTTCTAGCTCCAAGTTTCCAACAAAAAGAATTTCGTTGGCCGGCACAGCCTGGCGAATCTTTCGGCCCACGAGCTGATTTTCATCCGGAATGGAATCTCGGGCAAACGTCACATCCCGCTCCTGAATGGAGTAATCACTCGGTTGAACTCGCTCGCCAAATTGCATTTGCCGAGTCGTAACGGGTGCTGACTTAAAGTGTGCAACACGCCCTCTCAGCCATAGAGTTTGGGCATTGCTATCACCGTCAATCAATTCTAACGCCAAGTTAAATGAACCTTTTGCAGGCATCGCTGGAAAACGGATTCTCCACTTCGTCGCGACCTTCAGTCTTGGCATTTTTGGAAGGCTCAGTTCACTCAATTCTATTCGGCACGCACATTGTCCCTGGCATCTTTCTATGATCTCCATGCGCAATGCAGCCTCTGAGATCTGCTCTCCCAAATTTTCGACATATATTTTTGAGGGGATAACCACATTAGGTCTGATCGTCATTGAGCTCCACGCCCGGTGGGCCCGCAGAGCGGCTGAAATGGCCGAACCACTGAATTCGATTTTATCGCCGGCTTGGGGACCTTCCGCTAACTTAATGCTGCCAAGTTGCGTGATTAAACTCTTCTCAACTCCGTGAAAGTCCGCAACATCAGAGAGAAATATGGCCTTTGTTTGGGTCAATTGCGTGAGCGGGCGCACGATAATCGTGCTTTCAGCATTCGCCGCCAAACTCGCAATTAAAACTGCCAAAGCCCACCACGCTGACATCAATTACCTCAACGCATTGATTGCCTGGAGCATTTGATCCGAGGCCTGAATCACTTTGCTATTCGTTTCGTATGAACGCTGGGCCGTAATCATATTCACCATTTCGTCCACAATATTCACATTGCTGGTCTCAAGCTGACCCTGGGCAAGTGAACCAACACCATTTTCTCCCGGCACCGATTGCTGCGGAAGTCCGCTACTTCCTGAAGGTAGAAATAAATTTTGTCCCATAGATCGAAGGCCAGCGGGATTGACAAAATTGACCAACTGAATTTGACCGATGACTTGAGGAACTGTTTGCAGATCCACCGATATAGCCACCTGACCGTTTCCAGAAATTTCAACTCCGGTTGCATTTGGCGGAATAACAATCTCTGGCTGGAGAAGATTCCCGTTCTTATCCTGAATTCGTCCATCCGCCCCTTTTTTGAAGGCTCCATCGCGGGTGTATGCAATTTGTCCATTGGGGAGCTGCACTGGAAAAAATCCAGCGCCTTGAATTTCAACATCGAGAGCATTCTTAGTTATTTTTGTTGAACCTTGTTCAAAGTCCTTTTGTACGGCACTCGTTTTTACACCGAGTCCAACCTGCACGCCGGTTGGGGAGGTGGAGTTGGCTCCAGTCGCTGCACCAGGCTCTTTTTCTGTTTGATACATTAAATCTTCGAACTCGGCTCGAGACTTTTTAAATCCCACGGTCGAGGCATTCGCCAGATTATTCGCGATGACGTCCATATTCGTTTGCTGCGCCTTCATTCCGGTAGCAGCTGTATTCAAAGACTTTAACATCACTCAACCCTTCCGTTAGGTCTTAGGAACATTGTTCACTAATTTTTCATCCAGCTGATCAAAAGCCTTCATTGCGCGTTGAGCAGTTTCAAAGGCCCGCGACGCGCTAATCATATCCGTCATTTCGTCGACGATATTAACGTTACTCAATTCTACAAAGCCTTGCTGCACACTTGTCTCTGTTGCTGGAATAACTGCCTCTTCAAAATTTGGTTTCAACGTGTAACTTGAATTGCCCGACTTCTGAAGGGCATCGAGATTTGCAAATTCAACCACCGAAAGACGTCCAGCAAGATTTCCGTTATCGTAGATGTCTCCATTTCTCGAAACGGTAAGATTCTGTCCATCCACAGAAATTCTCCTCTGGGCGGGATCTTGGGCTCCATCACGAAGCACAGCAAATCCTTCTTTGGTCACCAGATTTCCGTTTCCATCAATCTTAAACTGGCCATTTCGGGTGTAGCGAACGCCCTGGGGCGTGAGAACCTCAAAGAATCCCTTTCCGTCGAGCGCCATATCCAAAGTCGATCCGGTTGGGCGAAGTTGGCCTTGCTGAAAATTGGTAAAGGTTCCCGACGAATCGACGTAGCCTCGATCTCCACCTTGCATGTCATAGAAACTCTCAATCGATGCCGGAACTCTCGGGACCTGAATCACGTCGGGCGGCCGTTCAAGGGCGGTTACATATTCAGAAAATGTCTGTTGATCTTTTTTAAACGAGGTCGTGTTGGAGTTCGCAATATTGTTAGCGATGGTATCCAGACGTTGGCTCTGGGCCATGGCTCCACTGAGGGCTGTGAAAATACCTTTGCTACTCATCTTCCCACCTTGGTTGAGACCTTCAACAGGAAGTAGAGCAAGCGTTGTGCCATTTAGACTGGACATTCGACGGTCTTACAAGTGGAGCAAGACCTTCGCCGATTTTTTTCCATCACAATCAAGTATTCTGCTTTCTAAGCCGAAGACGGAGAAGATTTTCTGTATTTGCAAGACCAGACCAAAGTCCCAGGCTCTTCTCAAGTCCGGTCAGCAAACTGACTGGCCCTGCGAATTATGACGGTCACTCTCGACCGCGTTGATTTTATAGCGCATACTTAAAAGCAATGACACGGATGTCGACGGTGCACAAAAGAGCGCCAAAGGGATTGCTTTGGCGAATTCAGAATAGCGTATTGATTTTTACCTTCGCGGCAAGCAATGCCTATGGCGCTATTGATACCAAGAAGACCACCTTCACGGCCGTGGACTCTCGACCGCTCTTTGATATTCCTGTGACCTATAACGTTAAAGTAAAACAGTGGATCAACTACTTTCAGGGTCCGGGTCGCAAATGGTACCGCACTTGGCTGGAGAGATCTCACCGCTATCTACCGACAATGAAGAAAGTCTTGCGCGATCGGGGAATGCCTCAAGATCTAGCCTATGTGGCGATGATTGAGAGCGGCTTCTCACCTCATGCCGAAAGTACCGCCGCTGCCGTTGGCTATTGGCAATTCATTGCTGCCACCGCTTCACGATACGGCTTAAAAATTAACTGGTGGTTGGATGAGCGACGGGATTTTCAGAAGAGCACTGGTGCGGCATCTCGATATCTGAGCGATCTTTATCGCATGTTTGGCTCATGGTACCTCACAGCGGCAGCCTATAATATGGGTGAGGGTCGTCTCCGACGGCTGATTGCCAAGCACAAAACTAATAATTACTGGGTCCTCGCCAAAAAGCCCGATTTTCCCGCTGAAACCCGCGACTACATTCCCAAGATGCTCGCCGCCATGTTGATCGCAAAGGTCCCAAAACTCTATGGTTTTCATGACATAGTTCCTAAGGAGCCTTATCGTTACGAATATTTCTATGTTCCTGGGGGAACCGATCTCATCAATCTATCTTCGGCACTAGGGGTAGAAGCATCCGTTTTGCAAAAGCTGAATCCTGAACTCATCAAAGGCTTTGTCCCTAGTACAATCCGCAACCACCGTATTCGTATCCCCTCCGGTTATACTCTCGCTGTTTCAAATTACATTCGCACTCAACTTTGATTATTGACCCATCGGCTCATTTGACTTCAAACCATGCCTCCGATATTCCAAGCACATGGCTAAACTCGTGGTGCAAAAATATGGTGGTATGTGCCTCGCCACGCCCCAAAGAGTGCGTGAAGTGGCAAGCAAGGTGGCTGAGCAGCATCGCCTTGGTCGGGCCGTAATTGTTATTGTGAGCGCCATGGGAAAAACGACAGATGATCTCATTCGCTTAGCTTACGATGTCTCCCCCGACCCAAACCGCCGTGAACTAGATATGCTTCTCACCACAGGCGAGCGAGTGAGCATGTCTCTCGTCAGCATGGCTCTTAGAGATCTCGGAGTTCAGGCCATCAGTTTGACTGGAAGTCAGGCTGGCGTTCTTACCGATTCAGCCCATTCAAATGCAAAAATTGTAGATGTCCGACCCACCCGATTGAGAGAGGAACTCGATAAAGGTCAGGTGGTGGTTTTGGCTGGCTTTCAGGGCGTGGATCCACAAAGTAAAGAAATCACCACGCTGGGTCGCGGTGGCTCAGATACCACGGCCGTTGCAATTGCTGCCGCCCTAAAGGCAGAGTCGTGTGAAATTATAAAAGAAGTGGACGGCCTCTGCTCGGGCGATCCCAAGCTCGTCAGTGGTGCAGTCGTATATCCGGAGATGAGTCACGCGGCACTCTTAGAAATGTGCTTTTGGGGA
>JAPKGD010000106.1 GCA_026648125.1 Bdellovibrionales bacterium
ATGTTGTGGTGACTTTAGAAGATGCTGTTTCCAATAGTCATTCGCTCCTGTTCTCGTTCCCAACCCGGGATAAGTCTTTGGTCGAAAGATATCGCCATGGTGAGAATCTACAGGCTGAAGAAGTTGTTCAGGAAGCCTCTCATTAAATTGAGGGTTTAGGCTTCTCAACGGTTGCCAGAGTAAATCCGAGAATATAAGACCTAAGTCCAGCATCAGTCTGAGAAAAGACTTCCGATATATCAATGATATGAAATTTTCTTCTTTGCTAGCGCTGGTCATTTTCTCCTCTTCGATGGGGGCCGATGAAGCTCTTTTGCGAGATGAGTTGAGTGGAAAGGCGGAATGCCTTGCCTATCAAGCTGAATGCAAAGCAAGTCCCCAAAACGCTCCGGTCATTTCAACGGCGTTAAACCTAGCATTGGTTAATTGCAGAACGATTCATCAGTCTCCAACTTGCCAGGAGTATTTCAAGAGCGATCCTTATCTTGCGGAGCATGCGAGGCCCTGTGATGCCGAAAACTACTGTAAAGACCAATTGGCTTCGGGTTTTGACTCCCTTGCTGCTTGCGGTCTCGGATTTTTAGAGGGGACGGGAGAGGTCATTACCCAGATTTCCGAGGCCATTTCGAAGTGGGCAGCAAACGTAAAGACAAGGGTTGAGGAGCGCGATGAATTCATTCGCCTTTGCAACCAGAGTTTGGATTGCAAAAGAGATCTTGTGCAGGGGATTGGTAAGTTTGATGCGATGACGGATTCTGAACTCAGTAAGTATCCGGCAGCAGCCCTATGGGTTGAGAGAGAGAATTACTCTTATATTCAAGCGACAATAAAAAGGCAGGAGCATCGCACCCCCCAGCAGTCAGAGCGTTTGCGCTTAGAAGTTCCTAAACGCATGGTCGAAGCGAATCGGCAAAGTCTCCTCTTTGCTGCGATCCAATGGCTCCACGAAAAGAATGTAAGACTATCGTGCCTGGATTCTCAAGCTCGAGCCGAGATGATTTGCTGGGGCGCCGCTTACGTTATAGACCCACTCCTGGTGGCAGGAGCAGCCGCCAAGGGTGTAAAGGCGGCGATCTATTTGCGCAGCCTTCAAGGTGGCGGAGCGGGAACTGTGGTCGCCAATGTGCCGGCTAAAATTCCTTCCGGAGAAGTGGCAGGTAAAGTTCGGGACTTCGCTGGAGGGGCCACGGAGACGGCACAAGTTACGACACAAGATGTAGCCAATAGAGTGGGTGAAGCTGTTGGCGAGGCCGTGGAGAAAGGCAAGCCCGTGGACCGAGCCAATAGATTTGCACCCCCCATGCGGCCCCTCAGAAAGGACCTACGATTAGCAGCGACAAAGAGTGAAGTTGTTGAAATTGCCCGAGAACTGAAAAGATCTGATATTCCCTTTTGCTCGATTACAGATGGTTGTGATGTGCGAGCACACAGAGTGGCCATGGCCCTTGAGGACAAGGGAATTGATTCACAAAAGATCTTTGCCGTACCTGAAAATAATCAACTCTATTTCTCTTTTGATCGATCAGGCTTAATGGTGAACGATATCCATTCCGTATGGCGCTATCATGTGGCCAATCTTGTGCGGGTGAGAACTGAGTCTGGTGCAATGGTTGATTATGTTTTGGACTTGAGTCTATTTCCTGGTCCTGTGGAGAGGCAGGTTTGGGAGGAACGAATGAGAACGGCGGGGGGGCTGATGGATTTTCGCCGCTCTGAAAAGACGGCACTTCGGCCGGCTCGTGCCTATGATCCTCCGTCGATTTGGCACCCTGATGATTTGGAGGAGACCACGAGAACGATCCGTCAGATGAGCGCAAATGATTTGCGCTATAAAGGGCGACAAACCTTGCTCAAGGGGCGGTGGATTGATCGTTTAAAGAGCGGCAACCCAGAACCACCGAGGCATGGTCATATGAATATTGGGCCAACAATGGTTCAAAGCCCCTTTATTTTGGTCTTGAAAAAAACCGGATCAAAGAACTTATGAACCAGGTGCCTCATGAGCGACTCGATGCGGAGATCAAAGTGAGAACTTGGGAAGAAGTTTGGCAGCGGATCAATCAGAAGCCAGGCCAAACTCGTTAGCGGCAATACAGGCTTAATAACTTAAGAATTTTTGGCAGTAAGCGTTGGCCATCCCGTAGTAGTCGGTATCGCGGAGGCCCGGAAAAGCGTTGAATGGGTGGAGATCAGTTAATTTCTTCCATGGATGAGTGTCTGCATACGTCTTGGGGTTGGCGTAAAATGACGGCATAAGAACATCAATGGTGGCTTTGGCCGATGATCCCGTATTGGTGTCGTAGAGAGCTATGGAATACGCATCGTCGGAAGAAGATAGCCCGCTCGCCACAATCATAACTCGGCTAAAAAAGTTATCGATATTGATCCCCTGATTACCGAGGTTATATTGGGAAATGATCTTTGAGATGACATTGCGGGAGAGGGCCTGCTCGCCAGAATAGGCATTGAGCACCTGGCCACTTGAGCGAACCACAAAAATGAGACTTGCAGCAGCGCTTTGATAAAGAGGCTGCCCCGTCGATTCATTGATACGCCAGCGAAAGATTTGTAAGTAGGTTGTGTCTGTGGTTGAGAGCTCAATAGGAACTGTGGTGAAGAGGATTCGACCGAGATCCATGAGATAGCTTTTGCTGGCTTGGTCATAATAGCTGCTGACGACCCCGCTCAAGTTAAAGCTATTTGCAGGAATCGTATTGCAGTCGGCAAGTAAGTGTGAAGAGGTGAGAGAGCCTGAGCTATTCTCGGAAGTCGAAGTTTTTTTGGCGCCGCACGCGGTGAGAAGAAGAAGTGCAACAAGGCCGTAAAGACGTATGTTTGTTCTAAAAGTCATGGGTCCCTCAAGATTAAAAAGAAGCAATGAGAATGCCAAAGTGAGGTCTGAGTGCGTTAGAGATCATTATTGATTTCAATGGGTTAGTGATTCATTCTAGTCTCAATCTGAGACTTTATGAGGGGACATTATGCGACTGTCGAAGGTTCAGACATTGTCTTTATTGAACATGATTTCGGCCACCCTGATCTGTTCTGGCTGCGCTGGATTTGGATTGAAAAGTGGAGTGAAAATTCCCAAGCAAGTGACTTTGGAATTAAAGGGCGGAGCCAGGCAAATCGATGAGAATCAGTATTACTCTTTTTCGCACATCACCGATTTCGAAGATGGGCAAAAAGTGCGCGAAAGAGAAGAGGCCGTGGAGTTTCGCGTAAGAGAAACTGTGACCGGGTACAATGCGACTCAGGGGACCATCTCCGTGGTGGCGGAGACCTTGAGCAAAGACGGTACGGTTGATCTTCATGACTTGGCCTTTCCAGAGAAAGGTGAAGAGATCGAATATGTTTTTACCAAGTCAGGAAAGGTTCTTAAGGCAAAGCCGTTTCCTCCAGATTCAGTTTTTTATGTTCCTCCGATTCCCTTACCGAAAGAGCCCGTTCAAGTGGGGGACACTTGGACTTTGGATCATGCATGGGTGGGCATGAAAAACGGTATTCCACTGGGCGTGCATATGGTGGCCATTTTGAAAGACATTTTACCTTGCGGAAAGGGTGTTTGCGCGGACGTAGAAGTGTCTGGTGATGTGGAAGTGATTGGAATAAAGCGTTCCCAAGCCGATTTTAACTCAAAACTTTGGGGTCGGATGTGGATTAGCGTTGAGCGCGGCACGGTGGTGTGGAGTGAAGTTCGCTCCAAAGAGCGAATGGTTGTACCACGCCAACGAACAGATGTGGTTTCATGTATGATCTCAAGATTGGATGAACCCAAAGAGTGGAAGGCTCCGGAACGATTGCCCAAGATCTGTCGGCCGAGCGACCAGCCAGTTGAAATTTAGGGGCTGAATTTATGAGCCGCCATTTTCAGTTATTTTTGTGGGTATTTTGCGGGCTAACGATTTCTTGTGCGGAATTAAGGATTGCAACCCTTACGCCAATTGTTGAGCCTCCGGAGGCGATCGGCCGAAAGGGACGGATTGCTTTGGATGGAGGCATCCAACAGCAAGGTGAATGGAAAGTAACTGACGATGCGAGTTCGCGCCCGCCGACGTTGAACGCACAACATGGAAATCTTCAGACGGGATATTTTTTAGGCGGAATGATCGGCCTTACTGAAAAACTTGAAGTGGGATTGAGGGCCAGTGGCGTGACCGACCTGGCTGCGCGATTGAAATGGCAGATTTTTGGAGATGCCATGTCTCAGGGCAACGAGGGTGGACTCTCTTTCGCTGTTTTTTCGTCTTACAGTTATAATAAAGATTCTGCAAATGGAGACCAAGACGGAGAATTTGGACCGGGGGGATACCCTTGGAAAGCCGAAGGTCAAATTTCAAGCTGGCAAGGAGGTGTCTCAGCAGGCTATCGCTTTACACCTTCGATTTTGGGCTTTTTGGGATACGCTTACGGAAACTACAATGGGAAATATAAAATAGAACACACACCAGCCAACGCCGACCTGGGGGGTACATATACTGGCACCATGAGTGGTCGTGGTCAAAGCGGCTCCTTAGGTTTGGTATTTGGTGTTGAGTCCAAGCTTAACTTGATGGCGTCCTACCATGATCTCAGGTGGTCAGGTGGGCTCGGGTCCATTGGAACTTCACTTGTCGCAAATATATTGGTTCCTATAGGCAAATAATTTAGGTCCAGGGAATCTTACTCAATAGATTGAGAATCCTTAAAGGTCACCGATAGGAAACTTAGGGATATTGGGGGCGGATTGAACGTTGTCTCAACCTGAGAATGAGGTTGGTGTGTTCAAAAGAATCCGCGAGCTTCCACTAAGCGCCTAAGTTTTGTTCTTACTCCTTTCTTCTACGATCGTCTTTCAAAATTGCGGAAAGGGCTTTCAGGGCTCCACTATAGATGCCAAATCTGTAGCATCTGGGTTCCCCATGATTATGATTATCTCTCCCCTAGAAACTCCCACGAGGATGGCGACTCAAACACTAAATTTCGAAGTCAGGCATACGGGAAATGGATCCGTAGCCAGTGTGGTCTGTACTGTAGATGGAGCAGCGGTGGACTGTTCCGGCGGGCAGCTGGTGCTGCAAAATACAGTCAGTGGAAATCGATCGATTGTCATCTCTGCCACAGATAGCTGGGGCAGGAAGGCGGACGATCTAGTCCTCCTTGTTCGTGTTGATCTAGATAATCCCGTCATTAATTTTTCCAAGACGCCGGCAGACCCAAGTTCCATGACCTCCTTTCAATTTGAGTATTCGGCCACAGATGGAACAACCTCCATCACCAGCATCACTTGCAAGCTTAACGCTGAAGCGGAAAAAAATTGTGACTCGCCCACCCAGCATTCAATTACGGGCCTAACATCGGGTACTCATAGTTTTGTCGTTTCAGCCGTCGATTCAGTGGGCAACAAAGGAAGTCAAACGGTGAGCTGGAAGGTCGATACGTCCGCCCCAGAAATTTCCCTGACCCAGTCCGTTCCAACCTATACAAAGCAGCTGGCGCTGAACATAAACTTTGCAGCCACCGGGGATGTGGGAGAAGTCATCACGACGCGATGTCAGCTCGATGGAGGAGCGTGGTCGGCTTGCCAAAGTCCCTATCAGCTTGTGGGTCTCACCGAAAGCACGACAGGAAATCCGCATGTGGTCAAAATTGAAGCTAAAGATCCGAGCGGGAATACTTCGGTAAAGACAGTGAATTTCTTCGTCGACTTAACGCCCCCCACAGGATCGATTACTTTTGGTGCGACGTCTCCGACCCGTGAGACCACTGTTGCCGCATCATTTTTTGCGACAGATAATCTTTCGTCTGTAACTTCCCTTTGCTCAAAAAATGGTGCAGCGGCTGAGCCATGTTCGTTTCTTCAGAATTTTGATTTAACCATTGAAGGTACAAATGAACTTGCACTAACGATTAGAGATTTGGCCGGCAATGAGTCTGTCGTTAAGAATACCATTGTGAGAGACACGATAGCCCCAGCGGTCGAAATTGTACCGAGCACGTCTTATTTGGATGTGGCAGACCCTAGGTTTAGCATATTTTCTCACGACGGCTCTGGTAGTGGCGTTGTGAAAGTAGAATGTCATTTTAATTCAAATTTGCCCGTGGATTGTACAAACGCCTATCAAGCTTCGGTGGAGGTTGGAGCACCAAATATCTTGGAAGTTTGGGCCTTTGATAAGGCCGGCAATAAGGGCGTGGCCCAGTTGTCTTGGACTTATTCTGAATACAGCTTGGCGATGGGTGACGGGGCGGCTTGCCAGATTAAAAGTGGAGAGATTGTCTGTTGGGGTGTGGGCTTTAATTATCCCTCTGCCGTGGATCCCATTCGACTCACAGAACCTCAAGCCTCGAAGGTAAAGGCGGGGGGAAGGTCAGCCTGCGCAATTGTCTCGGGTGACCTTAAGTGCTGGGGCACTGACTTCACGGGATCGATGGGTCTTGGTGGGTCTTGGTGGGTCTAAATTGCAGTATGATGTGCCCACTCTCGTATTGGCTGGACCGATCGACGATTTCTCGATGGGGA
>JAPKGD010000107.1 GCA_026648125.1 Bdellovibrionales bacterium
GGGGGTTGTCGAGGCCCAGGTCGGCATCGCTGCCTTTGCCATCGGCGAATCCGAGGATTTTATTGTCATTGAAAGCACGGAGAATCGCCTCGATGGCATCCCGTTCACCCGTGGCATCCTGAGGAGCCACCACACGCCATTTGCCATCCTTTTTAACCGCCGAGTAAAGCAGCTGATGCTCGGCTGTCGCTGAGAGCAGATCGGTGTTCCATGTTTCCAGGGACAGGGCCTTCTTCGGGCGCAGCTCATCAGGATGTTTTGGCTGGTCGGTGAAGAACTCTTTGGCCAGAACAAACAGCGAATCTGTTCCTTCACTCTTGAAAAATACAGTCACTCTCCAAAGCTGGAGAGCACTTAAGGATCTCTTGAAAAATACAGTCACTCTCCAAAACTGGAGGGCACTTAAGGTTCTCTTGAAAAATACAGTCACTCTCCAGAGCTGGAGGGCACTTAAGGTTCTTCTTAAGAGTACTGTGATTCTCCACAGCTTAGCCCTGTCTACTATTCTCTGTCCCCAAACGAGAAGCCAATTTAAAAATACCCCTATTCTCCATAGCTGCAAAGAACTCCAGAATCTCTGCAATAGAACCGCGACTCGCCAGACCTTGAGTCGGTCGATGAGTCTTCTTCCATACCAAAATAGATCAATTATTAATCCCTGTGCCTGTTTTGCGGACCAGTAGCTGTCCGACTTAAATTTGTGCCAGAGCACCCCATTGCGAGCCCATGCCCCTTGGAGGAGCGACAAGATTAGGAATAGGACGATCAGGATGGGTTTGAAAAGTTTGAATTCGGCCCAGAAGCCAAGGGACCCAGCAAGTTCGGTTTGAAGACGAGTTAGGTCTAGCTTGAGTTCAGCAGCACTCTTAGACGACTGCAAAATCCCAAGATCGCGATCCACGAGGTTCACGCGAATCCCGGGTAAACCCATTTTCACGTCAAGGAGCAGGCGTAGGGCCTCCTCATTGGTCAATGAATCCTCGTCCCAAGTTGGCCAATAAAAGTGAAGCCGATTTCTCCGTGATACGGGGACGGCTTTTAAAAAATCCCACAGCTCTGGCCCCTTTTTCAGGAACACCACGATGCGATCGAGATTCCATATGTTTCGCTCTGCAGCCGAATAATCTGTCCAGCGATCAACAACAAGTTCTGTTCTGAATCCGCCCTTTCTAAGTTCCAAAAGATATTGTGCGGTTCCCACTATGTGGTGGCGGTGAACTTGGAAATATATTTGATTTCGAAAGCGGGTTGGAACTGTCTTAGCCCAATCCAGGGTCTTTCTCGTCAAAGCGTCACCAGAAATAATTATCTCTTGTTGCGGTTGAGAAATAAGTTCTTCTAATTCAGCCCCAGACGGCATTCTGTCATGGGCCCTCGTTTCCTCGGGCACGCACCATCGACAGTAGGGTAGACCTCCAGGCTTAAGCGGCCATGCAAGAGGGGGAGATTTTTGGATATTAAGCATTTATTGCCCCGCTTGATCTGTTTCGCCAGTTATTCCGCTGATATTACCAGGAGAGACACATAGTGCGTATTTTCACGCAGCGTAGCGCACGTGCTTTGCTTCAAAATATCGTCGCACAAGATCCGGGCGCTTTTGTCGGCCCCGGAGATATCCAACTAAATTTCGCTTGAGCTCATCTTTGTTGGCCGCACGTTTTTTTCTGACGGCGTTTGTCTTCACATCCTGGTTCAATAACTCATCTGGGTTGAGCTCCGGACTATAGGCCGGCAAAACAAAGAGGCTAATCTTTGCGGCATTCGCTGCAATCCATGATTTTATCTTTTTGGATTTGTGGACGGGGTGGCCGTCGAGAATCAAAAATATTTTTCGTTTGGCGTCCTTAATCAAACGCTTCAAAAACGTGATGCAGACATTGGCGTTGAATTTTCCGTCAAAAATCATGAACCGTAGAGTCCCACGATTGGAAACCGTCGAGATCATTTGGCAAGAGAATCTTTGCCCAGAAACTTTAACAACTGGCGTCTGTCCAATTTTGCCATAGGTTCGGCCAATTTGATCGTCCGAGCGAACGCCCATCTCGTCCCCCCATTGAATCTCAGCCTTTTCCTGAGCGGCTTTGCGGGCGATGCGGGGATACTCTTTATCGAGCCATTCCTTCACGACCTCCGGCTGTTGCTGGTATGCTTTCTTCACTGGCTTTTGCGGCGACATTCCCCACTGCTTTAACAGACGACCCACGGTCCACTTTGAAAGACGAACCTTGAATCGATCCTTGATCAACTCTGCAACTGCGTCGCGCGTCCAAAGCATAAAACCGAACTCTAGCTGATCAGGGGTCTTGCTCATGATTGTGCGGACAATACTCGAGCATTGCCAGCCCTTCAATTTGCCACCTTCATCAGCCGATTTTGGTCGACGGGATTTTTTGCGAAGACCAGGTAGACCCAAACTACGGTATGTCTTCCACCAACTGTTCACCGATCGCAACGACACGTCGAAAATCTCAGCAACCTCATTCTGACTCTTACCAGCGATGAGTGCCTTGACGGATTTTATTCGTAAAACTTCTTGAGCGGCTTGGTCGAGAGAACGCGAATCTTTCATTAGAAAATCAAACGACACGGATTGTCTCAGGTCAAGTAAAATACGCAATATGTATTGCTCTGGTTAATAATTCAAAAAGTAGATCGGTTTAAGCCCAAAACGTAGGAGCAGATGCTTAGCCCGGCCAAGTTGGGCATCTTTGAAGCGGACCCAAAGGCACAAGGCAACATGGTAGAGCTGAGCCACATTCCCATCAGGGATGCTGAGATTTGGCCATTTAAAAAGATAATAGGCCAAGTTAAATGCAATCGGATGTTTCACCTGAGCTTGATCTAGGAGTACAGGTGCACTCTTAAAATTGGGCATACTGGCAATATTGCCCATTCGGTTGAGTAAAATAATTCTGGGGAGTTTTGAAAAGTCCTGATAAATGCGCAATAGGCGAGCGAGTCGAATAGTGAACCAAAAGTCGAGCTGGGTTGCTCCATCTGGTGCAAAATAAATGCGTCGGTGGTTTTGGGGCGGAGCTGCTTTCAGGAATCGACGGATATCTGAAAAACTTTTGAGTTTAAAAAGGATTCTGTCTGCATTCCAGATTGAGCGAAAATAGACATGGTCGCCAATCTTCCAATTTTCTACCGTAACTTCTATAGGTATGCCTTGTTTTCGAGCCGAAAAAATCTGTGGAGCTTTAGAAATGAGCTGGGACTTTGAAACTCTTAGCACGGCAAGATGCAGCCGCAAATGGGACTGCGGATCAGAGAATTTCAAAGAGTCCTCTGTCTGATTCAAAGACGAACCTCTTTTCGACTTGCATCAGGTTCTATGGGAAGAAATATGTCAAAGAACCCATGAAAATGCTCAACAATTTCCGGTGCGAGTTGATTCACGTAAAATATGGTTGCTGTGTTTTTGAGAAGGTTGTGCCGGATAGCCGAAGAATTACCAAATTCTGAGCGAGCAGTACTATGATGAAGATGATAGGTAACCGTATCGCTAATTTGAAAGCGGTACCCCAAATTTGCTAAACGGTAGCCAAGATCGGTGTCTTCAAATCCATAAAATACAAAAGTCCTGCGAATGCGGCCAACGCGCTCAAATATTTCCCGACTAAGACTTAAGCCATACGTGCAAGTGTACTTCCAGAAATAGGGCAGCTCACTCCAATCAAAGGTGGAATAGAACGTATTCCAGTAATCTCCTTCAAAGGGCACGGTATGACGATAGGGATCGAGATGTTCGTAGCGGGTTCGACGATGGGACACAGCTTCTTTTAGGTTTAGTCGAAGACATTGAATCACATCAGCATTTTCATGGCGGAGTATCAAATCTTCCAAATAATGAGGTGGAGTCACAATGTCTGAGTCTAAAAAGGCAAGGTAAGTTCCTCGACTCTTTTTGGCTCCCAGGTTCCGAGCAATACCCGCTCGATACAGGTTATCACCCATTTTTCGGGGCGCAGTCCGTTTAAAACAAACGTATTTAAAGTTTAGTTT
Organism: Bdellovibrionales bacterium; assembly: GCA_026648125.1. Classification (GTDB taxonomy): domain Bacteria; phylum Bdellovibrionota; class Bdellovibrionia; order Bdellovibrionales; family UBA1609; genus JAIBAM01. Next base: position 4,006 of record JAPKGD010000107.1, read on the forward strand.
CATAGGTAACCCATTGAGCCACTCTTCAATAGCTGATGTAGTTCCATCTGAACTTCCGTCATCCACAACAATCACTTCATACTCCGTCGCGGGGAGGGATTGTATTGCGAGGTGGTCCAAGGTGACGAGAAGGTAGTCGCGATTATTATAAGTTGGAATGATCACTGATATTCGGGGTTCCGAATTTTCTAAAGTCTGCTGAATAACTGGCTCAATGTTTGGTTCATAGCAAAAATCTGGAGGTGTTCGAGGTTCAAAAATCTCGTATCCTATGGGAGGCAAGAAGCATAAGCCTAAAAACTGCTTCTGAAGTTCTTTTCCCAGTCGATATATTTCAGCCGGCTTAAGCACAGAGGCGTCTTCAGGCAAAGGCATAGGAAAATAAAATCGCACTCTTTCCAGGAGGGCGGCGGGCAATCGGCTCAACCATTCTTTCACCCTTGAATTCTTAAAGACCACGAAGGTGAGTTGGTCGCGAGCATGGACTTTACCCATCCAATCTGGATCAACATTAGAATCGTGATGATCTCTTGTGTCGATCATCCATTCAAAAGTTAAGCCGAACATACGCTTTCGCGATATCTCCGCCAGGTCGAGAGCGCGATGAGCTGGATTCACTCTAACTCTCACGTTTAACTGCCGCGTCGAACATTCTTGCAGTAGGAAGTCCGAGACCTTTGATTTGAAAAAGTGAAAGGGGACAAGGATGGATTTAAACCCTGCCGATCGGGCTCTTTCAAGCGCTCGAAGGACATCGGTTGGAGTTCTATCGAATGGATTGCAGCAGCCTACATAGCGGCATAAAGCGCAGCCTTCTTCGCAATTATCTGTGAGTGGCAACAAATATTGGTTATCGGTCACGTCAGGAACTTTAGTTTAAACCGGTAAATAAGGGAATTTTTTTGGCCTATGGAAATTAATTTACCGCCCCGTGAAGACAAGAAATGCGTCGCGTCAATAGGGCTTTTCGAGCCAATTTTGAAGCCTGCAGAAGCCGAAGTTTGCATAATAGGCGTCGAGAATGTAGCTTAGGCAGCTTAGCGGAGTAGCTTTAGGCTAGGGGTAAAATCTTTGGATCCAATGGGCACCCAGAAATTTGATGAGCGACCGTTTTCCCGTGTCGTAGTGACAGGTGGCTGTGGCTTTCTCGGCTCGCACTTGGTTGAATCTTTAGTGGATGAGGGCTGTGAAGTCCTCGCCATTGATAATTTTGCTACGGGACTTCGAAGCACCGCAGATCTTCTCGCTGATTTGAAGAGCGTTCGGGTTGCTGAGCACGATATTTGTGAGAATTGGAATGCGAGTTCCGAGGTCAGAGATTTTTTTAAAAAGCCAGTAAGTCACATCTTTCATTTTGCTTCTCCTGCAAGCCCAACTAAATATACAGAACTTCCGCTTGAGACGATGTGGGCCAACTCAGTGGGTCTTGGTAAAGCATTGGATTTTGCAACGTCGTTGGGCTCTCGTCTTATCTTTTCGTCGAGCTCAGAGGTCTATGGCTTTGCTCCTCCTCCGCATGCCGAATCAGCCATGGGCGTGGCGAATTGTTTTGGACCTCGAGCTTGTTATGTGGAGGGTAAGCGCTTCGGGGAAGCACTCGTATATAGCTATAACCAAAAGTATGGAGCTTCCCACGGAGTAGTTCGAATTTTTAATACTTATGGGCCGCGCATGTCTCCAGATGACGGTCGGGTTGTTTTGAATCTTGGACGGAGAGCGATCAAGGGTGAATCTCTGCAAATCAATGGCGACGGGAACCAAACCCGGAGCTTTTGCTATGTGGAAGATCTCAACCGAGGCCTTTTAGCTTATGCCGCTCGAATGATATGCCATCCACTCAACCTTGGAAATGACCGGCAGATCTCGATCAATGAACTGGCATTGAAAATTCGTAGAATGGTAGGAAATTTAAAATTGCCCATTGAGCACTTGCCCTCGGTCCAAGATGAGCCAATTCATCGTCAACCTGACCTCGAGCAAAGTCTTAAGTTGCTACAACCCTGGAGGCCGAGTGTGGAACTGGATGAGGGGCTCAAATTGACTCTCGAATGGATTCGCTCGAACTATGTCTCACTCTCAGCGGAAGAGACGATAGCTAAAGTTCCGGTGGCGGCGATCTAAATCCCTCTAAATGCCACCAGCGGCGCCTTCTCCTCGGGAGTCAAATGCAGCATCGAGAACTCCATCTTCTCCCAAAGTCACACCATAAACTTTTCCAACACGGCCATTTTCGATTTTATGCCCGAGTTTTTTGAGGCCCATTAGAGTTTCTGGCGTGAGCCGGCGCTCTTCAACAAACAAAGTATTCGGGAGAAACTGATGATGAACGCGACCCGCCTGGATGGATTCATCAATGTCAAAACCGTTGGCTAAAAACCGATACATTGTTTGGAATACCGAGCTAATAATGCGTGGGCCCCCCGGCGATGTGCGCGAGCGCGCGCTCGAGCTGGGCGAGGC
>JAPKGD010000108.1 GCA_026648125.1 Bdellovibrionales bacterium
GGGGCCATCATGAGCCCAAAAAGTGAGGCCAAAGATCGCAAAGCGACGCTCCGGCAAGTTTAATAGAATGGCCGGAGCATCACCAATTTTAATCCAAGGAAGTAATAGAAAAATGCTTAAGAGAACGATTTGAAAAATCAGTCGCCGCTTATGCCACAAGCCCTTGACCTGTGCGGGATAGATAAAGAGTCGGTTGCCAAACTCATCTAACGATCCAAGGCTGTCTTCGGGGAGCTCATGCGGCGACTTTGCCATGTGTCTACTTCACTTCCGTGCCTTCAGCGGCCTTAGCATTGGCCGGATTGCTACCTTTAAGACTGACGATATAGGCAGATACAGAATTGATTTCTGATCCACTGATCATCGTATCCCATGCCGGCATGCCCTTCGCAGTCACTCCTGTCCTCACGACCTGGACCACATCGGCGATTTGTCCGCCGCCGTGAATCCAAAAATTGTCAGTCAGGTTGGGACCAATCTGGCCTTCGCCATTTTGCCCATGGCAGGCGGCACAGCGAGCGGCGTAGACTGCTTGGCCTTGGTTTAAGGCATTCGCATCGCTCAACAAAGCATTGAGATCCACTTCGGTCTCAGCGCCCTTTTGGGAAGCAGGCTTAGATGCTTCTATGGCAGCGAGATCCGACTTTAGCTCCTCCGTGGTAGAGAGTCCGCCACCACCGGTGTGAAAGTGAATCCAATAAATGAATGCAAATATAATGGCCGCAAAGAACGTGACCAGTGCCGTCGTATTCGTGCCCAGCGATGGGTGTTTCGATTTCATTATTATTACTCATAGGGCCCTCCCTAGTCGTCCAAAGGTAAACGTGACCAACGTTCAATCTGGGAACGTCGCACCACGAGAAATGTCCATATTGCAATTAAGGTAAAAGCAAACAGAAATAGCCCGAGGGCTATTCCTGTCCATTGCGTATCGGTGAAGTACTTGAGTGCTTCCTGCTTCATTATTCGCCTCCTCGCTTGCCAAGGGACTGAAGGTACGCGATCAGCGCAACGATTTCTTTGCTTTGCAGATTTTGTGGGCCACCATTGGCAGCAATGTCCTCGGCGATTGCCTTTGCTTCTTCTTCGGCCAGTCGGTCGGCATTGGCTGCTGTTTCTTGATCATAGGGGACCCCGAGCATCTTCATCACGCTGACCTTTTTTCTAAGAATCGCAAAGTCAGTCTTTTTATGCTCAAGCCATCCGTAATTTGGCATCAATGACTTTTGAACAATGTCGCGCGGGTTCATCATGTGTCGATAGTGCCAGAGGTTAGGATACTTTGAGCCCACTCGCGCAAGATCTGGTCCGGTGCGCTTGGACCCCCATTGAAAGGGACGATCATACATGCTCTCTGCGATGGTCGATGCGGGGCCAAAGCGCTGCACATCCCAAGAGATCTTTCGAATCATTTGCGAATGGCAAACGTAACAACCTTCACGAATATAGATGTCTCGACCGGCCAACTGGAGAGGCGTGTAGGGTTGCACAACCGAGTTGGGCTCCACATATTTGTGGATATTTAACGTCGGATAAATCTCAATGATTGAACCCACCAGGACCGAGATCACGACGAGGACGCTGAATACGGTGGCAAGGCCTTCGAGCTTTCGATGCCCTTTCTCCACTCCATGAGATTGCGCCGCCGGAGCCCTGACCATTTCTTTCGGCGCTGTGGCGGGAGCGCCCTTGATTGTCTTGTAAATGTTGACCAGCATAATGACATAGCCAGCGATAAACAGAGAACCGCCAAGAACTCGAAACCAATACATCGGAACAATCCGCATCACCGTCTCGACGAAGTCAGGATACATCAGCTGGCCTTCAGCGGTGACCGCACGCCACATCAGACCCTGAGTAATTCCCGCGGCCCACATTGCGGCGTAATAAATTATGATGCCAGAAAATCCAATCCAGAAGTGCCAGTCCGCCATTCTTCGGCTGTATAAATTCGTATTCCAGAGTTTTGGAACAAGATAGTAAATCATCCCGACGGCCATGAAGCCGTTCCATCCCAACGCACCACCATGTACATGGGCGATGATCCAATCTGTATAGTGAGCCAGTGCACTGACAGATTTAATGGAGAGAAGTGGTCCCTCAAAGGTGCTCATTCCATAAAATGTAACCGCTGCCACGAGAAACTTAAGAACGGGCTCTGTTCGAACCAAGTGCCACGATCCTCTGAGAGTCAACAGACCGTTGATCATTCCGCCCCAGCTGGGGGCCCAAAGCATCAAACTAAAGATCATTCCCAGCGTCTGCGCCCAGTCGGGGAGTGCTGTGTAAAGTAAGTGGTGTGGCCCCGCCCAGATATAAATAAACACCAGTGCCCAAAAGTGAATGATCGACAGCCGATAACTGTAAACAGGGCGATTGGCGACTTTCGGGATGTAGTAGTACATCAGGCCCAAGAACGGTGTGGTTAAGAAAAAGGCCACGGCATTGTGACCGTACCACCACTGCACCAAGGCGTCCTGCATGCCCGCCCAAACGGGATAGCTCTTAAAGAGCGACACTGGAATTTCGAGGGAGTTCACGATGTGGAGAACGGCAACGGTGAGAATCGTGGCAATGTAAAACCAAATCGCCACATACATATGGCGCTCGCGGCGTTTAAACAGGGTGCCGAAAAAGTTCACTGCAAAGACGACCCATACTAGAGTGATCAGAAGATCAATGGGCCATTCAAGTTCAGCGTATTCCTTTCCAATGGAATATCCGGCAAGGAGCGTGACCGCCGCCAATACGATAATCAACTGCCAACCCCAAAAATGAATTCGCGAGAGAAGATCGCTGAACATTCTTGCCTTCAAGAGTCGCTGACTACTGTGATAAACGCCGGCAAAAATGGCATTTCCGGCAAAGGCGAAGATGGCTGCGTTCGTATGAAGTGGACGCACTCGCCCGAATGTGAGCCATTCTAAATTAAAGTTAAACCCCCAGTGCGCCATTTGCAGGGCAGCCAACAAACCAACGATAAATGCAACAAGTCCCCAGCCAATCGTGGCGAGAAGGAACATCTTTACAACATCGTCATCATAGGCTTCCTGCAAGAAATTGTCCTTGCCGGTCATGAATGTGATCCTTTCTTTGACTGATTCTCATTAGTTGTTTGTAGTTCGTCATCATCAAGCAAAATCCGATGGGCGGGAGTGACGAGGTCGTCGAATTGACCATGGCGAACCGCCCAAATATATCCCGCAACAAAAGTCGTTACCAAAACGAGGGTAAAGGTAATCATCAGCCAGAGCACACTCACGCTAGGGACTCCTTAGTCAGTGGAGGTTGAGTGCGATTCTGGCGAAAGGAGAGAAGGGTCAGAATCACTAAAGTAAAGGAGCTGACAGGCATTAGCACTGCCGCGAGAAGAGGATGAATATAGCCCATGAGAGCGAGTGTGCCCCCTGAGATGTTATAAGTCAGCGATACAAGCAAATTTTTTCGAATTGTACTGCGAGTTTGGTGGCCGAGTTCCAGGAGCGCAATCAGCCCATTGAGATTGGTTTGAGAAAGGTAAACATCCGATGTCTTTAAGCTGGCCTCCATGCCGCCTCGGACGGCTACGGAAACATCGGCCGCCGCCATGGCGAGAGTGTCATTTACTCCATCGCCAACCATGAGTGTTCCTGTGAGATTCTTTACCGCAGCTAGTTTGTCCTCCGGTTTGCATTCGCCCTGAACATTCTTAAGCGGAATGCTTAATTCTTGGGCGACGTGATCCGCCACCAGCTTTCGGTCTCCCGTAAGAAGGTAAACAGCCTTGCCCATCTGCTGGAGCTTTCGAACAATGGCTCGGGCTTCTTGCCGAATGGGGTCTGTCAAAGCCATTTGGCCCATGAGTTGATTCTCTTGCCAGATGCCTATCCAAGTCCATGGCGAAGTCTCGTCTCCGTTTGGGGGAAGACATTTTGTAATCTGATAAGATTTCCCATCCACTCGGCCTGCAACGCCGTCTGCTTTTGTGACGAAGTTCTCCATCTGACCGACTTGATTTAAAGATTGAGCAAAGTGGCGAGCGAGAGCAACTCCATAAGGGTGTAATGAATCTTTCTCAAGTAAATAAATCGCGCGATGGACCTCTTCAGAAAATTGTTCCGGGACACATTTGATCACTCGGGCATCGCCCCAGGTGAGAGTTCCTGTTTTGTCAAAAATAACATTCTGGACGCGCTCCAGTTTTTCGAGAGAGTCCCCATTTTTAATAATGAGGCCCAGTCGCTGAGCCGCTTCGAGCGCCCGACTTAATGCCAAGGGGGTCGCAATCGCGAGAGCACATGGGCAAGCAAGAAGTGTCAGAGCTAAGGCTCGCTCTAAAGCGAGCAGCGGGCTGGTCCAAGCAAAGAGTAAAACGTAGATGGCAGCAATCGCCAAAACTAGGATCGCAAAGTATTCGCCAACTTTGTTTACCAGGGATTGGAATTGACCTCTCTCTGATCGTGTTGAGCGAAGTTGGTGAAGGAGCTCGCCGAGTCGACTCTTGTCTCCGACGGCCGTCACCAAAAACTCTGCCTGTCCGCCCACCAATCGACTTCCGGCAAAGGCCAATTGTCCCTGCACCATAATCTGCGGTTCGGATTCGCCGGTCCAAACGGCGCAATTTAAATCTGCATTGGGCGAAACGAGCCTCGCGTCTGCGGGTAGGCGTTCGCCGCTGCTCAGAATGATTTTATCTCCCACAGAAAGTTTCTCGGGAGGAATGACCTGATATGTACTCAATGAAGTATTCCATCGCCTCACCGAGAAGACATCGAGAAACGAAATGCGATTGAGTGATTGGCTGATTTTACGTTGAATGTGGTCCTGCCAAGCTCGGGCGGCGAGGAGCAAAAAGATCAGAGCAGAAAGCGAATCAAAATAAGTCTCACCCGAACCGGTCAGAAGATTCTTGAGGCTAAAAACAGTGCCTACGGTGAGAGCGGCAACCACCGGGGCATCAATAGATAGGCGTCTCACCCGAAGATGGTCTCTGAGGCTTCGCCAAAAAGGAACGGCCCCAAAAAGGAGGACGGGCAAGAAGAGCCCAAAAGAAATCCAACCAAACCCAAGGTCAAACTCAGTCCTGTTCGCTCCCGCATACTGAGAGATCGCCAACAGCATGATGTTGCCGGCGCATGCAGCAGTGACGCCCAATCGCAAATACTCTGTCCGCAGTCGGCGTCGCAAATGTTCTTCACTATGAGCCGTTTTTATTGGTTCGGCGGCATAGCCAGCTCTCTCGAGGACTTCAATAACAGGAGCAAAGGCGGTGTTTGCCTGACCGCGGACGGTGAGAATTTTTCGTCCCAAGTCCAGCCGAGCGCTTTGAACTCCTGGAAGAGTCTCCACACTTCCCTCGATGCGGCCAAGGCACTTGGCGCACTTTGCATCAGGTACCGAAAATTGAACAGTTGAGGTCTCTGGAGAAACATAAAGAGGGCGAAATTCGGGCTGGTCGATGAGCTTGAAGGAGTCAACTTGCTGCATATAGACCGCCTCATCTGCAGCTGGCGTGCCGACGATAAAATTTTACGCGTTGATCCAATATTTATGGAATTTCTTTGCAATATCGAGTATTTAATCTTTGGCGTTAAGATTTAGCAAGGAGACTTTTTGTCCCATGGCTGAGCAAGGACGACTCATACTTATTGATGACGATTCTGAAATGCGATCCATGCTTAAGGATTTCTTACTTAAACGTGGCTATCAAATTCAGGAGTTCGGATTAGCAACTGAAGCGTTTGAATATCTCCAGGGCTTGCGCAAAAGCGGAGCACTGGATTCCATAGACATGATTATTTCTGACATTCAAATGCCTGAGATGGACGGCTTTGAGTTGGTCGAGCGCATGAAGCGACTAAGCCCCGAGATTCCAATCCTTTTGGTGACGGCCTTTGGGAGTATTGAGTCGGCCATTGAAGCCACTCGAAAAGGGGCCTTCGACTATTTGGTTAAGCCCTTTCAACTGAACGAATTTGCGCTTCGAGTGGATCGGGCGGTGGGTTTACGCTTATTGAAGCGGGAGAACCAGGCTCTTCGTGAAGAGGTAAAGAAGGGTTGGACCCACTACGACATGATTGGCAAAAGTAAATCGATGCGAGATGTGTTCAATCTCATCGACCGCGTTGCCAAAGCTTCCGCCAATGTTTTGATCACGGGCGAAAGCGGTACGGGAAAAGAAGTGGTCGCTCGCGCCATACATGAGCGTGGGGATAGGGCCAATGGTCCCTTTGTCGCTATAAATTGTACGGCAATTCCCGAAGCTCTTTTAGAGTCGGAGCTTTTCGGTCATGCTAAGGGATCTTTTACGGGTGCCATCGCGAGGAAAAAGGGCCTATTTGAAGAGGCTGAAGGTGGGACCATTTTTCTTGATGAAATCGGCGACATGGACTCATCCCTTCAAGCAAAACTTTTGCGGGTGATTCAGGAACGGCGTATTCGTCCTGTGGGCGATACGGAAGTGAAAGAGATCGATGTTCGCATCAT
>JAPKGD010000109.1 GCA_026648125.1 Bdellovibrionales bacterium
TGATATAGTCCCGCATCATCTCGGACACGCCCCGCTTGATTGTGACAGCGGCCCGAATCTTCCTCCCCTTGGCCGCATACCCACAAATCCCCAGAGGCAGGCCAAGGCCGTCCAACAGAAGCTGGCGGTGCTAGAACGGCTAAAGAATGAGCTCGCCAGCGTCATTAAATACGATGATGGGCACATGGTGGTCGCATCACTCGCTCTCATCGGCCAGGCCTATCAGCATATGGCCGCCTCCATTTATGCGGTTCCCATGCCGAAGGGGCTCGATGATGACGGGATCAAACAATATAAGGCCGGAGTCGATCAAATTGCCCGCCCATTTCAAGAGAAGGCCGTTGAGAACTACAAGACAGCCATCGAGCGCGGGCGTGAACTTGAGGGGTACAACGAGTGGATGAAAATTGCTCACCGAGAGCTGGCGGCTTTGAATATTCCAGGGTTTGTGGATGATGGAGAAACAGTCATTCTCACCAAAGTTCCGGATTGGATGGGAATTTAAATGAATTGGCGTAAAGTCATAATACTCTTTGTTGTCGTCCTTTCTGGGGTGGTCTTAGCTCAGGAGGAAGATGATGACTTTGTTGAGGCTGAGCCCGCTAAGCTCCAGGTCGATAGCAAAGATCTAAAGGCATTAGAGCAAGCTAAAGCCAATAAGAGCGAGGAGCAAATTGTTAAAGCGGCCTCGAGAATTCTGGGCGTGGATTCAACACATGCATTGGCCTTAAATACCCTCGGTGTATTTTATTTTGAACAGGGAAAGTGGGGCTTGGCCCGAATCATTTTTAATCGGGCTCTGCAAACTCACGCAGATGAGCCCGCGTTACATAATAATCTTGGTATCGTCTATTTAGCGGAGGGTAAGCAGCGACTTGCTTTGGCCGAATTCAGAAAGGCCCTTGAATTAAAGAGCGGCTACCGAATTGGGGCGGCAAATTTGGGATCGATCTTGCTTGAATACCGAGACTATCAAAGAGCAATTGCTCCATTGGCGGCTGGTTTTAAAGCGACTCGATCAGAACTTAAGTCCGGTGACTCATCGGCGGCAGAAGTTGCAAACAACTACGCTATTGCTTTGGCTGCGACAGGAAAGGCCGATGATGCACAGGATGTTTTTGAGGATATTATTTCCGGCAACTCGAGGAATCCTACAGTTTTAATGAACTATGCTATACTTTTGGTGGAAAAGCTGAAGAATTATAAAGAGGCGAACAAAATGCTTAGTCGAATTAAGTTTGCCGTAGACGATGCTAAGGTTTTGAAAAAAGTGGAAGAGCTTGAGGCAAAAATAAACAGCGCAGACAAATAGACATGAATATGTTTTTAAAAATGTGCCTAAAGAAAGCAACGCTTGCGACAGCCGCCCTGGTTGGAATTGCTGTTTGGAGTAGTTCGTCCTTCGCCGAGAGCAAGGCGGAGAAGGATAAGCGTAAAACCAGCATCGATTTTGAAGATGAACTCATTCAAGGTGAAGTTAAAAAGCCAGAGTTGTTCTATTTGCTCCAAAAGAAGCAATTTAATTTCAAGCGCCTCATTAAATTGCGAGAGGACTTCTTGCCAGAAATGAGGAGAACATCCGAGGATATACGTAGGGGTGGGGGCGTGGATTGAAATTACCTATACTTTTACGCATTTATTTCAATGAGAAGCTAGAGGGTGTTCGCCAGTTTGACGTAAAACAGGTGGTCATCGGTCGTAATAGTGATGCCCAACTGCAGCTGAGTGATGAGGCCGTGGCACCTTTGCACGCCTTCATTGAGGAGCGTGAATCGGGATATTACGTCGCTGATTTAGGCTCCACATCAGGAGTCTACCGAAACGGTCAAAAGGTGTTAGACGAAAAGTTAGAGTCCGGAGATGAAATAAAAATTGGTCCCTATAAGATTCAATTTTTTATTGGAGTTCCAAAGCCTGCGGGGCCCCCAAAAAAGGATGCGCCAAAGGTCGTGGAGCCTCCTCAGGGCAAGCCAGAAAAGAAAGTTGAAGCGGAAAAACCAAAGAAGCCAGTAGCAATTCCGCCCTCTCCGCCTCCAGAGGAGGTTTTCTCTGCGCCCAAGGTTAAGGTTGCAGCGGCAAAAGCAAAGCATTCAGGAACAAAGACTTTTGCACCTCCAAGTCTGGTCAACGATGCTCGAGACATCGTAAAGCCGAGTAAAGGGACTGTCATTGAGGTCTTAGTTGCGTGGAAAGAGCGAATCATTGCGGCTCGCCACTTTAACGAACGTGGTGAAGTGACTGTGGGTGCAGACCCTACTTGCGATATTGTTGTACCTCTCTTTGGTGGGGGGACCAAGTATCCAATCGTTAGAATTTCAAATTTGGCCTCCGTCTGTTTGACCCAAGATATGAGTGGAGAGCTCATTAGGGAGCAAGGGGCGGTTTCGTTTGTTGATCTCTTCAAGCAAAACAAGATGCGTCCCAATGAGGGGCTTTACGAATTGGATATACCCCAGGGAGAAATGGCTCGGATTAACTTTCAGGGCGGTTTACTTTCTGTATTTGTTCGCTATGTCCCAGAAACGCCAAAGCCGCTGGTTGCTCCACTTTTTGATTTTACGGCTTCTGAAGTCACCGGAGTCATTCTTGCGTTTGTGGTTTCTGCAATATTTGGACTTTATATGATGGTTTATGCGCCACAAGACTTATTGGATGAAGCAAAAATAGAAGAGCCGTTACGCAAAGCTACAGTCACCTTCAAGGCGCCGATAAAAAAGGAAATTGTCCAAGTTCAAGAAAAGCCGGTTGAAGAAAAAAAGGTCGTGCAGATAGTAGAGAAGCAGCAGAAAACGCAGACGCCAACCACACCTCAGAAGGGAACTCCTGGTAAAGCAGGAGAGGTTGCTCCCAAGCCGCCCAGTAAGGAACCACCAAAGGTGACTTCTGCTAAATCGGGTGGGGCGATCAAGACCGCTCCAAAAGAAGGAGCATCGGCAAAGTCGCAAAAGCCGGATCCTACAAAAGTGGGCCTTCTCGGAGTATTTGGAAGTAAGGGAACTCAATCAAAGCTTGATAAGACTTTTAGTGGCGCGGGTGATCTCACAGGTTTAGCCGAGAATGCTACGGGATTCGCAGGAAATGCTGAATCTCGGGCTGGAGATTCGATGGGCACGAAGCTTAAGGATACTGGTCCCGGCGGCAAAGGGTCGGCGACTGTTGGGATTACTGGGGTTGGTACCAAAGGAAAAGGTACTGATTCCTATGGCCTTGGCACCGGCGGAATCGGCACCAAAGGGAATGTAGACATTGATGTGGGTGGCCAAGAAGCAGAGTTTGTTGGCTCCATTGATAAAGAAGCTATTCGGCGAATTATCCAAGCCAATAAAAATTCCATTCGCGCATGTTATGAACGCTCCCTCCAAAGAAAACCAGACCTCTACGGAAAATTGGTTCTCGAGTGGGATATTGAGGAGCAGGGCAGAGTTACTCGCACGTCGGTTAAGAGCAACACATTGGGAGACAGTCAGGTGGCCAATTGCATTATGGGGAGGATCAAGGAACTCAAGTTCCCAGAGCCGCCCCCAGACACAGTAGGCCGTGTGACATTTCCTTTCGTGTTCTCGTCACAATAAAGGGAGGGTAGGAAGTTGGAAAATCAAGCAGTGGAAGTGCTCGACAGGTGCGCAGGGTATGGCAACTTTGTTGCCCATGCGTTTTGTCAGGGTGGACCAGTTATGTATTTGATCGCCTTTTGCGGGGTGATCGTTTTGATGTTAATTATTGAGAGATTGATGAGCCTACAGAGATTGACGGTTGATAAAATCAGCCTGAATGAGAATCTCTTTGCTATGTTGTTAAGGGGAGATCTCAAGCAGGCAGTTGCATTTTGCGACAGTCGACCCACACCTCTCACCAACACGCTGAAGTCGGGCTTGATACAAGTCATGAATCGTCGACCAGACGAAGAAATTCAGGTTGCGATGGATGCTTCAGTCCTGCGCGAAACTCCCCGTCTTGAAGGGTGGACCTCGTTTCTTGCGGTTTTTGGTAACGTGGCGGTGTTGATCGGTCTTCTGGGTACAATTATTGGTCTTATTACCTCATTCGCGGGTGTGGCCAAGGCAGACCAGGCGACGAAGGCTGCACAGCTTTCTCAAGGTATTGCGGAAGCGCTTAATTGTACGGCGTTTGGTCTCTTGGTTGCGATTTGCGCCATTGTCGCCTTTGGATACTTTCAGATCAAAATCGGTCGTGCGATCTCTGACATGCAGGAAAGTAGCATGACTCTCTTGAATCTGGTGGCTTCGAATCGCGATAAAATGAAAGACTGAGAATAAATAGAGGAGCCCATCCGGTATGGCACAGATTGAAGAAGGTAGTAACGATAGACGGAGCACAGTTGACCTGAATATCGTGCCGTTCATCGACTTGATGAGCGTGTGTATTATCTTTTTGTTGATCACCGCCGTTTGGACTCAGGTCTCTATGATTCAAATAGGAAGCTCGATTTACGGAAAAAAGACCGCACAAGAAAGTGTTCAACCTCCACCACGGGCCGAGATCCCCTTCCGCTTGGACGTGTTGAATGAAGGTTATCGTGTTGTGGTTGGTCGATCGAGCTCCTCGATTCCGAAGCTCAATGGTGAATACAATTGGTTGGCTCTATTAACGGAGCTAAAGAAAGTTAAAGAACTCTATCCAGAAAAAGTGGACGCCGTGATTACCGTGTTAGATGAGCTTCCATATGAATCATTAGTGAACGGTATGGATGCGTTGCTCTCCGCGGGCTTTCCCGAAATTTCCGTTGCAACATCGGGAGTTGAATAATGGCCATTTACATACCCGGCAAGCGTAATCGACATGGAAGGACCCAGTCCGCAAAGCGAAATGCCGTGGCGGTTCTCCAGCTGACGGCAATGGTGGACATGTTTACCGTTCTCGTGGTTTTTCTTTTGCAGAACTACGCAACGACGAATCAGATCTTACCGTTAGAAGATTCTGTGGCGCTGCCAAAGGCGGCGTCGGTCAAAGAGCTTAAGCCTTCAAATGTTATTGTCGTGTCTGAAAATGGTGTGCGAGTGAATAATTCAGACATTGCGAATTTAGATCAGGTTAAGAATGCGGAAGATTGGATGATTCCAGGATTGAGAGAAAAGATTGAGCAATTGATTAAAGACGGTGAGGAAAAAAAGAAAACTTTGGGCGCTCAGTTGCGCCAAGCTGTGAGCGATGCCAAGCAAAACTCCGGCCCCGCTGAAGACGAAGTGGATGATTTTCGTAAGATTACAATTCAGGCCGATAAAGCCATCGATTTCTTAACTGTGAAGAAGGTCATGTACACCGCGACTGAGGCGGGTGTTTATGAAATTAATTTTGCAGTTATTAAACGTCCGGATTTACCCAAAAACTAGGCCGCACGTACGAATGTACGGCCTGAGCTTCTGACGTATTGAACAATCGCGCTTCGCGCTTCAACTCCGAGATTCTGAAATCTGAAGCCAACATAGCCACCTTCAGCAATGTAGCGGACCTCTGCTCGGGCATGAATCGTGTCGTAGAAGGCATCACTCTCTAATTCGATGTTTACAATTTGACCGATCGTAAGACCCTCAAGCTGGTCGGCGCCAAAGCCACCTTCACTAATGGTGAGAATGGGTCCCTGAATAGATTGTTGGCCGACGCGAATCGAGACCTTGCCCTCGATGTCCGCGCGAGGAAACTGTCGCTTGTTGATACCTATCGCATCAAGAATATCGTTAAATTCGTAGATCGGTGCCCATGCTTTCATGCCCTTCGTCCAGAGCAATACCTCTCCACTTAGGTTTGTCTCTTTCAGTTTGGCGACCAAATCTTCTCGAGAAAATGGACCAAAGGAGGAGCCATTCAGAGCAAAGTGCCACTGCCTTGGGTCGCGCACTTCTTTGGTCTTGCTAATAAGGTGTGGCAGCTCGACCATCCACCAGCCGAGAGACTTCCATTCATTTTGAATTCTTCCCCAGATAAGATCATTGTCTTGGAATTGACCCTGGGCGGCAAGAGCCTTCACTTCGTCCGTAGAAAAGGGGCCGGATACATCTTCATTTTGAAGTACAAACCATCGCATCATGATGCCCACTTGTCGGACAGATAACTGCTGAACTTGAGTGTAGAAATAGGCAAAAACCTGCCCTCACAAGCAAAATCTGTGCTAAGAACCCTTAGAGCCCATGTTATTATAGGTTTGGAATGAGAAGGGAATGACCAGATACGGGAATTTAATCCTCAGCGCATTGGTCCTTCTTTTAGTACTTCAGGTGGTCGTGTTTGCTCCGCGAGGCGTGAATGCTCCACGAGGTGAGCGGCCTGCCGCCGAAGTCAATTCCGGGGTCGATGTGGCCCAGGCTATGCGAGGGGTCCATCTCGTCGAGTCCCGGGAAGGGGGGCGAGAGTGGGAGCTTTGGGCAGATGAAGCTGTCGCCTTTCGCGATAAGGATCTCTGGGAACTTCGCCAGGTTAAAGTGATTTTA
>JAPKGD010000011.1 GCA_026648125.1 Bdellovibrionales bacterium
ATCGATTTCGAACGTTCTCTCAAATACGAGAGACAGGTTCAGATTGTAGGACTCCTAAACGAATCGGCTCCCCCTTTTAAATCCATTGATAACTTTTCGGCTGGAAAATAACCCCTGGCACGAACCGTGCTGTTAAGGAGATCAATATATGAAAAAGCTCATTTTAGGCTTAACCCTCTCGGCCACCTTTGTGGCCTGTGGGCCCCGCCAAAACTCAAATACGGCCTCCACACCCCCTGAAGGCACCCCCATTGAACTCAATGGAACGATCAATGGCGGAGGCGGAAAAGGGGTACTTTGTCTAAACCGTGGACAGCAAACTTATGAGGTTCTCGACATCTATGAAGGTCGTGAGCACCATAAGCTCAAATACAGCAAAGAAATCCGCTCCGAAAAGGAAATGGTCGACACCATCCTCGACCTCCTCGTCCGCCACTTTCAAAACCTTTTTGGATCTGAAAAAGATTTGAGAGCGGAAATCAAAAAGGAATTTATTGAACCTCTCCTCAACAGCATTAAGTACACTGAAAAAAATCAACGCTTAAAATTTGTGGGCGACGATCTATCTCCTCTTATCGCCGACAACTGTAAGCCCATCCAACTCGCTATTTATTACGACGAGGCTGTACTCCTTATTGATGGCAACTACTGGGCAAAGCTGAATTGGCTCAATCGGACCGCTCTGTTGCTCCATGAGCTTATCTATCGCTTAGCGAGAGAAAAAGGTCAGGTTAATTCTATACAGTCGCGCCGGCTTGTGGGATCCATGCTCTCCGACACCGGGGCAAAGCCAATTGTATTTGGTGTGCCAGAAAGAGGATTTATTCGCTGCTTTGCCGAAGCAGGTGACTCCTTTTCGACCATCAATTTTGACGCTTACAACCTTAAGACCGATGACTTTAGTGGAGTGGAGGCCGTTTTCTATGCGATGGGGCTAGAGGTGAGTCTCTTTCATACTTCCGCTCGCTTTCTCGGATTGCATACCTCTGTGATGGCCGATTCTCGAGAAGAAGAATCAACCTACTATTCAAAGGCATTGATCGACGGCCAAATGAGCGCCCTCTACAAAATTGGCTTTGATTTTAGACAAAGAAAAGAAGGCGATTTTAAGATGATGCTGAAGGATCCCAAATCAAATTCAGATTCGAAGATTTATCGAGTCCGCTGTGGCAAACCCACGGAATCTCGCTCCGACTCTGATCCCAAATTGAATGTCACCAAGAACTTCATTGATACTTATGGAGATCACTCATTTCGAGAAAATATATTTCGAGAGGCGGTTCGGATCGGAAAAGATGGAACCATTCAGTTTCTCTTTTTCAGGCAAGTTGGTCGGGAGGGAAGTAAGGAAGTCCCCTTCCCCACCGAATGCTCTTATTTTGAGAAGGGTTTAATTAAATCGGTGGTGCAAAGAACCAAAGAGGACATGAATTCCTACTTACCTTATGCCACGCACATTATTACTTACAACCCACAATCCATCGAACTCACGGACGAAATCGAAAAAACATCTTCATTCAATCCAGCCTGTAGATTCATGGCAGAGCGAAAAGAATTTGAAATGGGTAAAGACTTTTATGAAAAGGTGTACGCAGAGCTCCTTGATGACACCTCCTTTCGCCTGCACACGACAGGCGGCGGTAGCTTTGACCCCGAAAAAGGAAGAACGGAAGAGGACGGAACGCTTGATGAGTTATATAAAATTGAAAAATAGGTTATTGGGTGTAAGCCTTTTAGGCTTCGCCCTTTTTTCTATTACTACATTTGCTCACGACAAGGCCTTAGGAATTATCGGCGATAGCGTTGCAACGGGAGCGGTCTCTAGCGAAGCGGTGAAAGCCAATTTTGATTCGTTGATTTGGAATGGATTTAAAAACGGATTGTTTTCGCCTTACAAAACCCAATTAGGAGTAAATTTTCAAGAAAACGCCTTTGCCGAGTACGTTGCGACCGGCTTCGGTGTGAAACCTGAAAATGTGATCAACGTCGCGGTCAATGGAAAACGCATTTCATCCATCGGCGAGCAAACACTTGAAATCGATGAACTCAAACCAGGTCTTCCCGATTACCTTTTGATTAGCTACACCGCTAACAATGCCTGTAACCTTGGGATCTTTACCACCAAGGTTCAGGACTTTAAAGCGGAGTACTTGAGACAACTCATTGAAGGGCGCGAAGGTAAAGGTGGGCTTAAGCTGATCGCGGCAAAAGCCTCAAAAGTCAGACCCACTTCGGTCTACTTGATGGCGAGCCTTGATTTTACCCAGGTGTTAACAAACCCAAGCATTCTGGCCCATGAAGTACCCCTTCACTCCAACACTGTACGCTGTGAGAGATTTCGTGCGGGCCAACACAAGGACAATGGAAAGTACACCTACCTTGCGGACAAGCTCCGCCAAATGTGCCCTTCGATTCTCGGCACTGATCCCAAAGCCATGGACAGTGAGAGCGTTCAGCGCCGTTCCCATTTAAAAGCCATTCATACAGCTCAAGTAGAGGCACAGCGTGAGGCAATTGAAATCATGAAAGCAAATAATCCTAATCCTTTAGTTCACTTTGAATTTATCGCGGCACCGGCACAGGTGGAATTTAACGGCAACCACGTGGCCAATGATTGTTTTCATCTCTCACGCCAGGGTCAGGGCATTTTAGGACTTGCTGTGTGGTCGGAAATCTTCGATCGTCTCAACTCAAAATAGTTAGAGAGAGGCGGCCTCGCCTTTGCCAAACATGTCGAGAGCCTTGAAACCGCTGTCTCTATCTCCGCTACAGCGCTGCAAGCAGGCATTCAATGCACAATCAAGAGCCTCATTGCCAAGGTTCTTAGCGGCTTTCTGCGCCTCGCCTTTGCAGGCTTCAACACAAATCTCAAAACGCTTTTCTACGGCTTTTTTAGCTTCCTCAGGGTTTCGAGCCTCCCGGCATATGCGGTCCATTTCGGTTTCCTGAGGTTCTCTAAATGCGGTCGGCTTGACTTTGCCACCTTTAAGCGAAGACTTCTCACTTCTGCGATATTCATTTTTCTTCAGATCCCACCTCTCATCGGAAAAGAGAAAGTGTTTTTGGGGGGTGATGATCTCGCCGTAACCGAAGGTGTCGCAAAAGTCCTTCAAAAACTTTTGGAAGTTCTCTTGCGCACCAGCAGCATCATATCCGTCTGTATAAGCCTTTTTTGAAACCTTTGCCGCTTGCTCTTCACCGGAACATGAGTCGATGCAAGAGTTATAGAGACAAATATTCTCTCCCGCCGATTTCTCACAGCCCTCTTGGCAAGCCTTTGTTTGTTCTTTGATAACGTTATCCAATGCACTAAATGAAGTTACCATTCGACACGCTTCTCTAAACGGTTTACGTCCCCTGGGGATTGCTTTCTCTCCGAGCTCTTGCTTAAAAAAGAGCTCACAAAAGGCCTCTTGAAGACCGGTCAATAGGGAGGGCTCAGTGCTCTTTGTTTTCCCAACAAATTTTCCCCCGGCCACTTCACCCGCAAAAGCACTGGTCGAAAGAAGCACCACAACGATGGAACTCATGAGCCTCATAGAGATTCCCCCTGCTTTCGACCGCGCGATCAACTGCACGGCCGCTAAATTCCAAAAAGATTACCCACCCACGACTTGAGTGGCTTGATCAAGACTGACGGAAACCATTTTAGAAACGCCTTTTTCTTCCATGGTCACACCGTAAAGCTTTTTGTTCACTTTCATGGTGTGCTTATTGTGGGTGACCACAATAATCTGGCTTCGCTTGGCCATTTCCTTAACCAGATCGTTAAAGCGGAAGACGTTGGCGTCATCAAGAGGTGCATCCACCTCATCAAGAAGACAAAATGGCGAAGGCTTAACCAGGAAGATGGAGAAAATCAGCGACACTGCGGTCAAAGCTTTTTCACCTCCACTCAAGAGACTGACGTTTTGCAGCTTCTTACCTGGAGGACGAGAAACGATATCAATTCCGAGTTCATCTTTTTCTGGATCTTCAACCAGAATCAAGCGAGCTTCCCCGCCACCAAAAAGAACCGGGAATACCTTCATAAATCGCTCGTTCACCTGCTCAAAGGTTTCTTTAAAACGCTTGGTGCAAATGCGATTAATTCGATCGATCACTTTGCGCAGTTGCTCTTTCGCATCGGTGAGATCGGTAAACTGTCGATTTAGAAATTCATAACGAGAAATCAATTCGTCATATTCTTGAATGGCGGAAAGATTCACTTCGCCAATCTTACCGAGCTTTTCTTTAAGCTCCGCCACCTCGGCTTCAACCGTGGCCTGATCCCACTCTTGGGCGGCCAAGGTTTGCGCCACTTCGGTCAAATTGACCATGTAGCGCTCGTTCATCTGGTCAACCAAGTATTGGGCCTTCATCTTGCACTGCTCAAGTTTGAGCTGAGACTCATTCATTCGGCTCTTTAGCTCATTCATGCGATGAAGTCGTCCAGAAACGGTTTTCTCCAGTTCTTCGGCCTGAGCCGCGATCACTTCATAAGCGTCTCGCACTTCGGCCAGCATTTTACCAGCCTCTTCGCTTTCGCGAACCGTGCGCTCAAACTCGACCTTGCGATGTTCAATCAAGACTTGATTTGAAGAGAGCGACTCATTGTTCTTAAGCGACTCTTCGCTCATTTTGGACATTTGATCGGTCACTTCAGCAAGTGATCGCTCGATCATCTCAAGCTGGTACTTAAGTCCTTCGGCTTCTTTAATCCGAGCCGTGGACTCAACCTGCAGTGAAGTGACTAAGCGATTCAACTCGTCCACACCACCGCGGGCTTGTTCATACTCCGCCGTCAACCGGGTCACAGACTCATCAAGTTCGAGCTTTTGCGTGCGCAGCTCAACCAGACGTTCTTGCAGCTGCTCCAAATCGCTATGTACGGAAAGTCTTGTGCCCTCATCACGAGAAACATCGTTAAATTGCTTCTCGTGTGCACGCACGACGTTGGCCAATTCGGTCTCTGCCCGCTCGTGGTCCTTTTTGACCGCCAAAATTTCCAGTTCTTTTTCGTTTTGCTTACGTTTTGCGGTCTCAAGCTCTTCCGAAAGCGTTTTTTGTTGGGCTTCAAGCTTCTTTAATGAAGCTTGGGCTAAGGCAAGCTTGCCTGCCCATTCTTCCCGAGCTTGGGAGAGTTCTTTGATTTCGCGTCGACGCTTTAAAACCCCGGACTCAACTTGGTCAGAGGCTCCACCCGTCAGCACGCCATCCACAGACAAAGTGTCTCCGTCTGAAGTCACAAAGGTGAGGCCTGGATAATCCGCACGGAGTCTTAAGGCCGTTCGAATCGTATCCACGATGACAACACCACCAAGAAAGGGCTTCACTTGCGAGGTGAAGACCTCAGGAACCTGGACCACGTCCTCAAGCCATGCAATCACGCCAGGCTGGCCATTGAGGCTCTGCCGAGCACTTGCCGCATCACCCGTATTTCCGGCCCAACCGGCTGCGACGAACCCAGAACGCCCGCGCTTTTGCTCTTTTAAATAATCAACAGCACCCAATGCCGCATCCGGTGTTTGCGAAAGAAGGAGTTGCAAACGATTGCCAAGAGCCGCTTCCATAGCCAATTCATACTGGGCAGGAACTTCAACCACTTCGGCCACGGGCTGAAAGGCCACTTCGTTTTCAACACTACCATCAGCGCGAGTCACTTGGCGCGACCGCTGCCAAAGCATGACGCTCTTTACGCCGTCTTCAAAGCCTTCAAAATTGGCTTGAAGGTCTTCAAGACCATAAAGGCGGCTTGAAACTTTATTAAGCTCCTCTTTAAAGCGCTCAACCTCGCCCTGCTTTTCATAAACCTGGGCATGCAAGACTTCTAGATTTGCCTGATAAGTTTCGACATCTTTGACGATATCGAGCTGCATCTGGCGCTCGGACTCAAGTTGTCCAAACAAGCGATTGCGGCGCTTTTCAAAATCATCTTTTTGTGTGGAGAGATCGTTGAGAACCGCACGCGCATTTTCAAGACGTTCATCTAATTCTTTAAGTTTATCCTCTAGGCCTGCTGCCTTAGCAGAAATATGCGATTCGCTCTGCGAAACCGTGAGCATTTCACGGCGTTTCACGGTGAGCTCTTCATCTACGGTTCGAATGCGAGCCTGAATGGTATCCAGTTCAATTTTTCGCTCATCGTACTTAGTTTTCAACTCCTGAGCCGCCTGGTCGGTGACTCCATGCTGGCTAGAAAGCTTTTGTTTTTCTGCCAATAGCGCTTCTTGCCGCGCCTGGTATTGGTTACGGATATTGCCCGTCATTTCCTCGGTCCGGCGGGCTTGTTCGATTTCAAACTGAAGTTCGCGGATTTCTTTTTCTAGACGCTGAACATGGCTGAGTCGATCCTGGTGTTTAATCTGCCATTCTTCGACGGCCTTTTCCCGCTCCAAAACATTGAGCTTTAAAGTCTGTAGCTCAGTTTCTTGGGTCGACAAATTGGCCTGAGCCTCGGTCTCCTCAGCTTGTGCTGTGGTAAACACTTCCGAAGCCGCCTGTTCTTCGGCATGTAGGTTTAAATAAGTGCGGCTTGAGAGCCACAAGTCCTTTTCTTGGACTTCCTTCTTAAGCGAGCGATAGCGCTCGGCCCGTGCGGCCTGTCGCTGAAGGCTATCAAGGTGCCGCTTTTGTTCGCCAATAATATCTTGTAAGCGAATCAAATTTTGATCCGTGGACTCAAGCTTTCTCTGCGATTCGCGCTTTCGCACTTTAAACTTGGTGATCCCGGCAGCTTCTTCAATCAGAGTTCGCCGGTCTTCGGGCTTGGCGGTAATGATTTTGCCGATGGCTCCCTGCTCAACAATCGAAAATCCTTTTGAGCCCGCGCCGGTATCCATAAAGACTTCTTGGATGTCGCGAAGTCGTGCTGGTTCTTTATTGATAAGGTATTCGGAATCGCCTGAGCGATAGAGTCGTCGGGTGATCATCACCTCTGAAAACTTCGAATACTTGGCAGGAAAAGGCCCGCCATCATTTTCCAGAGTTAAATTGACCTCAGCCATCCCCATAGGGGCATAGCCCTCAGCTCCTGCGAAAATCACATCTGCCATGCTCGCGCCACGCAAGTGCTTGGCCGACATTTCACCCATCACCCATACCAGGGCGTCCACGATGTTAGACTTACCGCAACCGTTGGGTCCTACGATACCGGTTATCCCTGCGTCGAAATGAATAACGGTGCGATCCTTAAAAGACTTAAAGCCGCAAAGCTCGAGTTTTTTGATTCTCAATGTTCAACCTTCCGCTGCTGTATGGCAGCCTGAGCCGCTGACAGCCTCGCAATAGGAACACGATAGGGAGAACAGCTTACGTAGTTCAAGCCCACGGAATGAAAGTACCGGATACTTGCTGGATCTCCCCCGTGTTCACCACAAATACCCAATTTAATATCCGGTCTGGACCTTCGTCCCAATTGAACCGCCATTTCAATCAGTTTGCCAACACCTTTTTGATCAATGGTGGCAAATGGGTCCGCTTCGAGGATTCCTTCCGACACATAAGTGGCCAAAAACCGGCCGGCGTCGTCGCGGGAGATCCCTAAAGTGGTTTGAGTCAGGTCATTGGTTCCGAAGCTGAAAAATTGGGCAGATTCCGCCAGCTGGTCCGCCAGGAGAGCCGCTCGCGGCAGCTCAATCATCGTTCCTACCAAGTATTCAAACTTCACTCCCCGTTGGCTCTGCGTCTTATGGACCACTTCGTCCACCAAACCCTTCATACGGCGAAGCTCGCCGTCCGTTCCAACGATGGGGATCATGATTTCAGGAACCAGCTTTTTGCCCTTAGCCACCATATCGCAAGCCGCCTCGGCGATGGCCCTAGCCTGCATTTCGTAAATCTCTGGGTAAGTGACCGCAAGGCGGCAGCCCCGGTGACCTAGCATCGGATTAAATTCTTTGAGGTTACGAACTTTTGTGCGCACGCGCTCTGCACTCCAACCAAGGCGGGAGGCCAGCTCAGATATTTCTTCATCAGAATGGGGCAAGAATTCATGCAAAGGCGGATCGAGCAAGCGGATAGTCACAGGAAACCCATCCATCGCTTCAAACAAACCCACGAAGTCGCTTCGCTGCATGGGCATCAACTGATCCAAGGCCACGAGGCGCTCTTCTCGACCCTCGGCCATAATCATTTGTCGAACCACATCGATGCGATCAGGCCCAAAGAACATATGCTCAGTTCGGCATAGACCAATTCCCTCGCCGCCAAATCCCCTCGCCACACTTGCATCGTGAGGAGTATCGGCATTTGCGCGAACACCGAGCTGACGATATTTGTCCGACAGCTTCATTATTCGCTCGAAATACTCGTCGAGAACAGGGTCAATGGTCTTCACTTCTCCAAGAAAAACCTCGCCACTGGAACCATCCAACGTGATTTTATCACCCTGCTTAATGACGTAGCCCTTCACTCGCATTTCATTTTTTCGATAGTCGACGTCAATATCGCCACAGCCAGCGACACAACACTTACCCATTCCGCGCGCAACCACCGCCGCGTGAGAAGTCATGCCCCCGCGAGTGGTGAGCACGCCTTGTGCTGCCACCATACCGTCAATGTCTTCGGGCGAAGTTTCAATGCGAACGAGAATGACTTTTTTGCCGTCCTTGTTCCACTTCACAGCTTCTTCACTCGAGAACACCACTTGTCCTGTGGCGCCGCCGGGCGAGGCCGGAAGGCCCTTAGCCAATTGCGTTTTTTCCGCCTTAGGATCCAAGGTGGGGTGAAGAAGTTGATCAAGACTTTGCGGTGCAATTCGCATGAGTGCTTCTTGCTCGTTGATCATCTTTTCATCAATCATGTCGCAGGCAATGCGTAAAGCGGCTCGAGCCGTGCGTTTGCCGTTACGAGTTTGCAGCATATAGAGTTTGCCACGCTCAATGGTGAACTCGATGTCTTGCATGTCGCGATAGTGGAGCTCGAGACGCTGATAAACCGAAACCAACTGTTTGTAGGCCTCGGGCATAATCTCCTCAAGAGAGGGCATGTGCTTTTCGGCACCTTCGGCTCGGGTGATCGGCATCGGCGTGCGAATTCCCGCCACCACATCTTCACCTTGAGCATTGACTAGAAACTCACCAAAAAAGGCCTTCTCACCGGTGGAAGGGTTTCGGGTAAAGGCCACGCCCGTCGCGCTATCTTCACCCAGGTTTCCAAAAACCATGGACTGGACATTCACACCCGTTCCCCAGGAACTGGGGTAGCCGTGAAGCTCGCGATAAGTGAGGGCGCGAGGAGTGTTCCAACTTCTAAATACGGCCGAAATTGCACCCCAAAGCTGCTCTCGTGCATCATTTGGAAAATTTTGTCCCGTGGACTCGAGAATTTGCTTTTTAAATTTTGCCACCAGGCCTTTAAGATCCTCAACGGTGAGATCGGAATCTTTTTTATACTTCTTGTGGTCCTTCAGATCTTCCAATGCCACTTCAAGAAGTGAGGAATTCATTCCCATCACAACGTCTGAGTACATGGTGATAAATCTGCGGTAAGAGTCCCAAGCAAAGCGCGGATTCCCCGACTGAACGCCAAGCCCCTCGACGGTTTCCTCGTTGAGTCCCAGGTTTAAAATAGTGTCCATCATGCCGGGCATGCTGGCGCGAGCCCCTGAACGCACACTCACAAGTAAAGGGTTTTTGGCATCGCCAAATTTTTTGCCCACCAATTTTTCAATGCGATCCATGTACTCAGAGGCTTTGCTCTTTAGAGCCTCAGGCAACTTCTGGCCGTTATCATAGTAGATTTGGCACATTTCAGTGGAGATGGTGAACCCCGGGGGCACCGGAAGCCCCATGGCGGTCATCTCGGCGAGGTTTGCACCTTTTCCGCCAAGGATGTTTTTCATCCCGGCATTGCCTTCGGTTTCACCGGCGGCGAAAAAGTAAATGAACTTTTCTGGAAGCTTAAGTCCCGTCTTTGTCGTGGTCACCATTTCTCCCATTGTCATTTTCCTATTCCTTTTAAAAATTCTTAAGTTTGTCAGAAATGTAAGTTTTAAGCTGAGCCAGTGCGATGCGATCTTGCTTCATCGAATCGCGATGTCTCACCGTTACCTGCTGATCTTCAAGCGACTGAAAATCTACGGTGATGCAAAGCGGAGTGCCGATTTCATCTTGGCGGCGATAGCGCTTACCAATGCTGGCCGACTCGTCATAATCCACGTCGATGTCCTCGGCGAGATCGGCGAAGATTTTATGGCTAAGCTGCTGCAATGGTTCTTTCTTCGACAAAGGCAAAATGGTGGCCTTTATAGGCGCAAACTCAGGCTTTAGCCCAAGCACGACCCGAGAGTCTCCATCCTCGCCACCACCTTCGACCTTTTCTTCACGATAGGCATCACACAACAGCGCTAGGGCCAATCGATCGCAGCCCACGGCTGTTTCAATCACATAAGGAACGTATTTTTCTTTGGCAGCTTCATCGAAGTACTCAATCTTTTTACCTGAGAATTTAGCGTGCTGAGTGAGATCGAAATCACTTCGATTATGAATCCCCTCAAGTTCTTGCCAACCAAATGGAAACTCATACTGTACGTCAAACGCCGCGCGCGCATAGTGCGCCAGCTCCTTTGGACCATGTTCATTAAAGCGCAACTTGTTTTCTCGTATGCCAATTTGTTTGTAAAAGGACCAGCGAGTTTCTTTCCAGGTCTCAAACCATTGCATGTCTGTTCCGGGTTTTACAAAGTACTGCATCTCCATCTGTTCAAATTCGCGAGTACGGAAAGTAAAATTGCCCGGAGTGATTTCATTACGAAAGGACTTTCCGATTTGCGCAATTCCGAAAGGAATCTTTTTGCGCATCGAATTGGCCACGTTCTCGAAGTTTACAAATATTCCTTGAGCGGTTTCTGGTCGCAAATAGACCACCGCTGACTCATCTTCGACCGGACCCATAAAAGTTTTAAACATGAGATTAAAATTGCGAGGAGCTGTGATGTCGCCCGAGCCGCACTTGGGGCAAACCTTTTTGCCATCTTTGATGGCTGCGTGATCTTCACGAAAGCGGTTCTTACAAGCTTTGCAATCCACAAGGGGATCAGAAAAACCGTCGACATGGCCTGAAGCTTTCCAAACGGTGGGATGCATGAGGATGGCCGCATCGAGGCCCACAATGTCTGGTCGTCTGGTCATGGCTTTCCACCACGCCATTTTCACATTGAATTTGAAGTTCGCACCGAGCGGACCGTAGTCCCAACAGGAGTTGAGACCGCCGTAGACTTCGCTACTTTGAAAGACATAGCCGCGGCGCTTGCACAGGGAAACTAAGGTCGCGAGATCGTTGAGATAAGTGACTGCCATGGGACCCCTTTATTTCAGGTTCCTAGTCGGCTATCACCCTGGCCACATCGAGTCAAAAGCTTACGCAGAGGATTGCCCACGGCACAGTGTGACGTTGGGCCAAATGGATTAAAAGAGGTCCCCTTTCATCCTTTGGCTGCTTATTTTTAAGACATCTTCAGGGCACAAGTTTCGATCCGCCCCCCATCGAGGGGCTCTCGGCCCCCTTGTTCAGGGGCCGGCAAGCTCAGTTGGTTGAATCCGGGTGGCAAGATCTTAGGATATTGAAGCGCTGATTGACCTCAA
Source organism: Bdellovibrionales bacterium (assembly GCA_026648125.1). Lineage (GTDB taxonomy): Bacteria > Bdellovibrionota > Bdellovibrionia > Bdellovibrionales > UBA1609 > JAIBAM01. Next base: position 11,565 of record JAPKGD010000011.1, read on the forward strand.
ATTAGGAGGCACTCTGGCGCACAGCGGGGACTATTGCGAACTGCGCTCTGGTTTGCTGAGTCCCGCCTTTTCAGGGTGAAGGACCCGAGCATAAAAGCACTGGTCATAAGTTTCACCGGCGTTCATCGGGCGAGCCCAGCCAAGCGCGTCTTTGGCTGTGGATTCGTAAACTTCCTTTACCTCATACTCCAAATACTTTGATTTCGTACCGGTCTTTTCCTTTAAGACTCCCCAAAATATTTTGCCGCCTTCAAAACGAAGGTAACGTTCATGTGGCGGATTATCTCCAAATTGAAGGCCGCCAAGGCCCTTTCCACTATTCGGGGATTTAAAGACAAATCTTCCATCTGCTAGCATTTGCCCTTCGTAAGGAAGCAAAAGGGCATCTTCGCCATCTTCAAATTTGATACGTAGAATTTTTAGATCAGCCAGTTGGCTTGGAGGTATCACTCGACAATTGGATTTCGTAATTTTCTCGGAACTTTTCTTATTACTTTCCGTCATCTGCTTCAACAGATCGCCATTTAGCTTTATGGGCGTTGAATTTCTTTTTTCACGGGCCAACTCCTCCTGTCTGCGCTGCTCCCTTTTTCGTTCCAGACGCCGAGTCACTCCATCCACGTCATTCATAACTTTCGCCACATACTCAAGGGCCTGGCGATCGGCCTTTTCTCCCTCAATCACAAGCATTCCACCAAACTCTATGACTGCCCTCTTCGCAGTTTCATAGTTCGATCCAATTTTAAGTTGAACTAAAGCGGCCTCAAATTTGGAATCCCCTTTCATCGCCTCAATGACCCGCAACAACTCATCCGAGTGGTAGGGATTGTTTGGGCCAAGACCAAGTACATCGTTTCGACAAATGCCCACCATCAATTTTTCGGGGGTCTCGACGACCACATATTGTCCGGCCAGCTCACACGTTGGCTCGGCCATGAGTTGAGGTGAAACAAGAATTCCCGCCCCAATTGCGATCGACTGGAACCAACCTTTTATAGTTTGTGGTTTCATCGTGACTCCTCGAGCGAATTTTTGACTACGGATTTTATCGCTTTTGTTGGCAACTTATACACGGCGGCTCGATACCCACTCCTCTCGTCGACTTTGTTGGCACTATAGAACTTTGTTCGATCGATCTGATAGGTTTTTCCGACCGTCTCCACCCGAACATTTTGTGCTCCCGAAACCAAAAATCCGTAGACTTCGATCTCAGCTTTTTCAGAACGGCCCAGTCCCTTTTTTTCGCCGGCGTATGAAACGCCAGAGCATAAAAGAATCGCCAATGCTATTTTCATCATAAATTCACCTCTCAATTTCATGAACCTTATTAAATTTGTGGCACTCAATTTTCATGACGCGCTACGGGCCAAAAAAACAACCAGGTACCTTTTAGGTGACGAGGGTTTGAATTTTTTGGCGGAGGAGCTGTTCGTCAATGGGTT
>JAPKGD010000110.1 GCA_026648125.1 Bdellovibrionales bacterium
GATGTCGACGCCGAAGTTGACCAAGCCACCGGCGATGGTGCCTATGACGCCAAGAACTGCTGGGATTGGGCCGAAGAAAATGGTGTGCGCGGAGTGTTTCCTCCAAGGAAGGGGGCAAAGCTCAAATCCCACGGTAACTCCAAAGGCAAATCATCGCAAAGAGATAAACATATTCGATTGAGACGTAACGTTGGGAAAAAGAGATGGAAGAAGAAAACAAAATACTCGCGCAGGTCGCTGGCGGAAACCGCCATGTATCGCTTCAAGGCGCTTCTTGGTGAAGACCTCAGTTCTCGGCAAACACCCAATCAGATGGCTGAAGCTATTCTCAAATGTAAAATCTTAAACATGATGCCAACCCCAGCTGTTTTGTGATGGCCGCAGTTGCTGAATCAGCGGCGGCGGAGCCGCCTGCTGATTCATGCAACAAGGCCGTTCCCTGTTGTTGCTTTCTTCTTTGAGTCTGAGTGCTCAAGAGCTTGGCGCGCCAGGCGTGGATTTAAGGGAGCGCAAGCCTCTTTGGGAGTTGGGCTTTTTGTTCGGTGCCGTCTATGTCCCCGATTACCCTTCGAGTGATGAATCGCATGTGCGCTATTTGCCTTTGCCCTATTTTCGCTATCGCGGTGAAGTCTTTCGTGCGGATGAGGATGAGGGAACTCGAGCACGCCTGTTTAAAGATGCGAACTATGATTTTGATATTTCAGCGGCCGCCGCATTTCCGGTGGGAAGGGGAGATAATCGGGCCAGAAGAGGAATGCCAGAACTAGATTGGATTGGAGAGTTGGGGCCTCGTTTGATCGTGGAATTTCCAGAACGGCCCGAATTTGAACTGTATTTTCCCCTTCGCGCCGTCTTCACCACGGACTTGAGCTATGCGCAGTATCTGGGCGTTAAATTTTCTCCGGGCATGGGCTGGTCGGACAAGCTGTGGTCCGAGGCGAAGCTAGGATACATCTTGAGGTGGTCCTTTGATTTTGCGAGCAACGGAGTGGCGGACCGCTTTTATGAAGTTCGGCCTGAATTTGCCACCAGCGATCGCCCTCAGTATGATGCTCACGGTGGTTATATGGGGAGTAGTTTAACTGGTGGAGTTTTTCGGCGTGGAAAAACCATCGAATGGTTTTCGGCTATTCAGTACACCCGATATGATGGTGCAAGAAACTCTGAGAGTCCCTTGTTTCGTAGCCATACGGCGTTTTCAATTTTCTTTGGCTTTGCCTACCTATTATATGAATCCGAAGAGGCTGGACACCTTTAGGGCGGACATGGCCGTTTCGGACTAACCAATGGAATCCTGACAATTTTAGAGCAAAGTTCTAACATTGACTCTTTCGTGGGGTGATAGACTGGCTTTGCATGAGTCTAGTTGATCGTAAGTGGATCTCCCCTCAGCGACAGTTCAATACAGACGTAACCACTTTCTATCGTGCGGGGTCATCTCGTAGATCTCTAGTCAAATCCCTTAAGAAAATTGTTCTGTCTGCTTTGAGGGGGCTAGCCGTAGCATTTATATTGCTCGTCGCCCTAATTCATTCATTGTCTCTTGAAATTCAATTGCCACGCCGTTGGCGAATCAGAGGCTCTCGGGCTGTTCTCGCTCACACTTATTCAAAATGGATACTCTACCTCTTAGGTCGTAGAAATGAGAAATTTGGTCCTCTTAATGTAAATTCAAATGGAATTTTACAAGCACGACCTCAAACGATTCTTTGTATTCTCAAGCTATCTTCTCAACAGCCGACAAATTTTGTCGTTAGCGAAGATTGGAGAGAAAGACCAATCATTGGACTTCTATGCATTTTAAGCGGATGTCTTTTTCTCCACCGCAAGGGCAGCTGGCATTATTCCAGAGACCTCGAGGAAATCCAGGTGGGGCGACTCAAGGGACTTCACCTTGTCGAGCTGGTCATACTCCAAAGCAGAAACGGTCTCTATATTTAGGTTTGAAGACTCTCAATGTTGCTGAGAGAATCAAAAAAAACACCTGGTACCTTGGCGACGATGCGGTGTTTTTGGCGTTCCATATGCTTGGAGTAAAAGGGGTCGTAGTAGTTCTCTAGGAGAAACTCAATCCAGGGGAGATGGGCGGACCACTTCTCTGATTGTTCTGATTCCACCAATGCTGTTTCGATGAGCCGAAGCGCCTCTTGCGCTCGTGCGCCTCCGAGCTTTCGAGAAATTTTGTGAATGGGGTCCGTCAGGCGGCTACGGAGAGTTTGCCAGGCCAGGTGTTCAGGCATACGCCGGCGAAGTTCCGCAATGGCATCTATGACATATTCTTCTAAGATAACTTGAGCTCGTACGTCTTGAGCTTCATCAATCACCACGAGGGGACATTGGCGAAGCGGTAAAAATACAGAATCAGGTAGAGTCATTTTTCCTATGGTGCGGGCTTCGTCCTCCATCCACACGGTCTTTTTTCTAAGAAGATGGGCCCTATGAATTTCTAGGGCCAATTGGTTTTCAAAATTTACTTGAGATGGCTGTGGATCAAGTTCATTGCCATAGGCCGAACCACGGTGGTGGGCCAAGCCCTCCAGATCGATGACGGTTATTGATGGGGTCTCGGCTTTATGCCTTTTAAGAATTCGCGTTTTACCAGATCCGGTATGACCAGAAAGGCAGATGAGAGGAAGCTTGGAACATTCGTCGAGCCAGGAAAGAAACTGATTACGGGTCGCCTTATAGCCACCTTGAATGCGGGGAACACGAATGTTGGCTTCACTCAGCCAAGCTTGAGAAATTTGAGAACGCTGGCCGCCGCGAAAGCAATAGAGAATCAAATCAGGATGGGTCTTGGCGAGATGAGCCCAGGACTCAATGCGAGCCGCCCGAGTTGGCCCCGAAACTAAACTATGGCCAAGCTTGATGGCCGCATCAGGGCCTTCCTCCTTATAGGTCAGACCCACTTGGTGTCTTTCATCATCGGTTAGAAGTGGTAAACACATGGAGCCGGGAACAGACCCCTCACTATATTCGATGGGAGCGCGAACATCGAGAAAGACTCCGCCGTTCAGGAGATGGCTTTGCCACTGTTCATCTGTGGCAAATGCGCTCATAGAAAAGTCACTCCGGGAGCGGAGGAAGTGACCTCACCAACGATCGCCACACCTGGAAAATGAGACTTGAGTGCCGAGAGAACAGAGTCAGCGTGGTCTTTAGAGACAGAAAGTAAGAGTCCCCCACTGGTTTGTGGATCATGAATTATTTGAAGGCGCCAGCCATCGAGTAAGCCGGTGTTGAGATGTTCGGAAGTGTATTCGCGATTTGTGCGATGGGCTTTGGTTAAAAAGCCAGCTTCAATAAATTCTTGGGCTCGCTTAAATATGGGTAGCGCATCAAATTCAAATTGTAAGCCTCGTCGGCTCGCTCGGCTCAATTGCCAACTGTGTCCACTCAAGCCAAAGCCAGTAATGTCGGTGGCCGCGTGAATGGCAAGAATCTCATCTGGGCTCAGGTACTCCACGGCGTTGTTTAACCGGGTCATCGAGGACATCACGTCTGAAATCTCTTCTTCAGTGACTTCACTTCTTTTCAGTGCTGCGGTCGAAGCTCCCGTACCAAGGGGTTTGGTGAGTATGAGTTGGTCGCCAATTTGTGCACCTTGATTGGTCCAAATACGATCGGGATGGACAAGGCCGGTGACTGCAAGGCCAAACTTCAGAGTGTCGTCATCGATGGAGTGGCCACCGACAAAATTGGTTTTTGCTTCAGACAATAAATCAGAAGCCCCTTGAAGAACCTCGCCAATGATTTGATTGTCCAAACTTGCCGTTGGAAACGCTAAAACTCCGAGCGCTGTAATAGGGCGCCCACCCATGGCATAGACATCGCTCACAGCATTACAACTCGCTACTCGCCCAAAGAGATGAGGTGAGTCGACGATGGGAGTAAAGAAATCGATGGTTTGGACGAGAGCCGTATCATCAGTGATTTTATAAATGGCGGCGTCGTCAAAGTGACGACCATCGACAAGAAGGGCAGGGTGGGCTTCTGGAAAGCGCACATTCTCGAGAATTTTGCGTAATTCCGCCGCCGCCACCTTAGCGGCGCAGCCACCTTTTTGTACGGTTTGGGTCAGTCGGATCTTTTCCATGGTTAAGCCTCGCCTTCTGCTGAGATCTGGCTAACGCATACCTTGAATAGGGTCAACGCTCAGGTCTTAAGAAGGCTCTTCTCGCCCCTCTGGGGCCGGGCAAAACGATTTTAGTTGAAATGAGTTCAAGATGGGCGGGCAATGGCTTCGAGGGGCTTGAAAACCCATAAATTCGATCCCCCCAGATCGGGGCACCGAGGTGAGCCAGTTGGGCCCGGACTTGATGGGTTCTCCCGGTGATGAGCTGAAGATCCACCAGGTAAAGATCGGACAATTTGGGGTGCGGTTGAACCGGATTAATGATCAATTCGGCCCGCTTTTGATTCTGACCTGTCATCAAGTTCTCGCTGACGGTTTGGTTTCCCTGTTTGTTGAGAGTTAAAAAATGAATGTGCCTGCCCTGAGGAGGAGGAGTGGAGCAAATGGCTCGGTAGTATTTTTCAACAAGTCCATTTTTGAGCCAGGTCTGAAAGTGGCGGGCAAATTTATGGCTCCGACCTAAGACAATCAATCCGGCCGTGTCGTGATCAAGTCGATGGACGGGCCAAAGTGAGCCAAATTCTTCTTGTAAGAGATAAAGTAAATTCTCTTTGCTGTTGTCGAGAGTGGGGTGCGTGGGAAGTCCATGTGGTTTGTTGGCAACGATAAAGTCCTCATTCACATGAACCGCAGCCTCTCGCGCCTTAAAACCCTCGGAAGAGAATCTTTTTGGCTGCAGGTGAATTCGCAAAATATCTCCGACGTTAAGCTCAGTATTGTTTCGCTGCCGGCGACCATTTAAGTAAATCGAGCCGAGATCAATAAGAAGTTCCGCTCGCTCAAGGGAGATGGATTGAGATTGTTCGAGATAGTGCGCGAGGGATGGAAAATTTTGCTCAATTCGAATATGGCGGATGCGTTGGCGCCCTGTTGCTAGCGCTGGGGACAAACATTGGTTATAAGGGGCAAAAGGGTAAGTGTTCATGCCAGATTCGCCAAACTACATCACTCCAGAGGGTTTTCAAAGGCTCCAAGAGGAGTTTAAGCGGCTTTTTCATGATGAACGGCCCAAACTCGTTGAAACCGTAGCCTGGGCCGCCGGAAATGGCGATCGCAGCGAGAATGGCGATTACATCTATGGTAAAAAGCGCTTAAGAGAAATTGATAAGCGGCTTAAGTTTTTACGGGATCGAATTGAAAGTGCCAAAATTGTTGATCCAAAAGAAATCACCGGAAGCAAAGTAGTCTTTGGCGCAACGGTGACAATTTGCGATGAAGAGGGTGAGGAGCGAACTTATCAAATTGTTGGCGAAGATGAAATCGATCCCTCCAAAAACCGCATCTCTTGGAAGTCACCTATGGCTAAAGCTCTTTTAGGAAAATCGGAAGGTGACGAAGTTGAAGTGAGTCGTCCCGCAGGTAAACTCTTTGCGGAGATTCTTAAAGTTTCTTACTAAATGTGACGCTTTGGCCGCGACTTTCTTCGACGGTGACTCTAAGAAAATGAACCTTTAAGCCCTTGTGAATTTGAGATCCCAATTTCTCGGCAAGATATTTAGCAAGCTCCTCGCTGGTAATGTTAACAAGGGGCAGTTCTCTTACATCTTCTTTGGGAAAGGAGTAAACCTTACCCTTAAATGAGACCACGATATTTCCATTGGCCCGTTCCAACTTAATGTATGGGGACTGCGAGGGAACTAAAACATACTCATCAAGTTCCTGGCACTCTTGGCGAACCAGCGGTTTGATATCATTGAAATCAAAGGCGAGTCCCAATTTTTCGTCGACACTTGAAACCTCAAGCTCGACTGAAACATAATAATTGTGGCCATGAAGTCGTTCACTGGCATCCGGCGAGAAAATGGTGAAGTGAGTTCCTGAAAATTTAAAATTCTCTTTTTCCAGACGAATCACATAACTCATGCATGGCTCCTTAAAGGTAAGCGTATGGGGCAGATTGCCTTTCCTTTGGGTCAGAGTCAAAATCCTATGGAGGGAGGCGTCGAATGGCCCAACCGATACTTCTTTTATTTATTTCAAACATCTTTATGACTTTTGCTTGGTATGGGCATCTTAAGGATCTTAAATCTGCGCCACTCTGGCTGGCGGTGCTTGCCAGTTGGGGAATCGCCTTTTTTGAATATTGTGCCCAAGTCCCCGCCAACCGAATTGGATCTAATTATTATTCACTTCCACAGCTTAAAGTGATCCAGGAAATCATTACGATGACCGTTTTTGGGGGATTTGCCGTTTGGTACATGGGTGTGCCGGTGACAAAAAATTTCTTTTTCGCGTCACTCTGTCTAGTTGGGGCA
>JAPKGD010000111.1 GCA_026648125.1 Bdellovibrionales bacterium
CACCCACTTCCAGCTGCCATCCTTGCAGCGCAGCCGATGTTCGCTGTGAAAGGTCGGCGTCTCGCCCTCGAGGTACGCGCGAATCTCGGCCAATACCCGCGGCAGATCTTCGCGGTGGACGCTCTTCTTCCATGCTTCCAGCTCGTAGCCCATGTCGTTCGGCTCGTAGCCGAGGATTTTCGTCCACCCGGGCGAGACCATCACGCGGTTGGTCCGCGCGCTCCAGTCCCACGCGCCGTCACCGGCCGCTTCCAGGGCCAGGCGCCAGCGCTCCTCGTTGTCGGCCTCACTGATTCGCCTACGCTCGGTACTTTGATGTCGACTTTCACGATGCACTCCTCTTTAAAATCTAGCTAAAGCAACTTTCAATTAAAGCCGTCTGTTCCTTTTCATGCAATTTTCCAGATCCCACCGCTGGACTCGCTTTGTCGGGGCGACCAACGTAGTCCAATTTGACCTTTCCCTTGCCAATCTCTTGTAACAGTTCGCGCAAGCGGGGCTCAAGAAATTGCCAGGCGCCCATATTTCGGGGCTCCTCTTGAGCCCAAACAACTTCTCGCAACTTGGGGTAGCCATTTAAAAACGGTACCAATTGCTCCTTCGGAAAAGGATAAAATTGCTCCAGGCGCACAATCGAAATGTCCTCGCGTCCCTTGGCCTTTTCTTCCCGGTGTTTCTCTAATTCATAATAGAGTTTTCCGCTACATAGTACGAGTCTCTCAACCGCCTTGGGATTGCTGTGGGCCGGGTCTGGCAAGACTTCTTGAAAATGCCCATCGCTGAGTTCGCTTAAGTTTGAAATCACCCGGGGATGTCGCAGGAGTGATTTGGGGGACATGACGATGAGAGGCTTTCTAAAGTCCCTGCGAACTTGACGACGAAGCACATGAAAAAAATTGGCTGGGGTGGTCACGTTCACGACTTGCATATTGGCTTGGGCACAGAGCTGCAAAAAGCGCTCAAGGCGTGCGCTTGAGTGTTCGGGGCCACCGCCCTCATAGCCATGCGGGAGGAGCATCGTGAGTCCAGATACTCGAACCCACTTTTCTTCACCACTCGAAATAAACTGATCAATAATGATCTGGGCTCCGTTGGCAAAGTCTCCAAACTGAGCTTCCCAAACCGTAAGGTAGGTCGGGTCTGAGCATGAATTTCCATATTCAAACCCGAGGACGGCCATCTCGGAAAGAAGAGAGTTGTAAATGACAAATTCACCTTTATCAGGGTTCAAAGTGGCGATCGGGCAGTGCTCAGTCCCAGTCTCTGTGTCGAAGTAAACGGCCTGACGATGAGTAAATGTACCACGTTTGCAGTCCTGACCAGAAACTCGGACGGGGGTGCCCTCAAGACATAGCGTTCCGTAAGCAAGAAGTTCTCCCAGCGCCCAGTCGACTTTTCCGGAGTCGAGCATCTCTTTGCGAGAATGAATCAATTTTGCAATTTTCGGGTGAAGGTGGAAATTCTCGGGTTCTTGCCCGAGCACAGCCGCGACCTTTTTAACATCCTCCATGGAGGCTTTCGTTACGGCGGGTTTCTCGAAGTCTTCAAGCGTTCCTCGGCGAAGACCTTTCCAGGCTCCAGCATAAGCGTCGGGCTTAACCTTGGGGGGAGCTTTGCGAGTTTGCTCTAAAATCACCTGGAGGTTGTCGATCTTTTCTTTATAAAAATGTTCGGCGTCTGAACCAGCAAGAACATTCTCATGTGCCAGCTGGTCGGCATAAATTTTCATCAATGTGGGATGTGCTTTGATGAGATTGTACATCTTGGGTTGAGTGAATGCTGGCTCGTCACCCTCATTGTGTCCAAAACGGCGATAGCAGATGAGATCAATCACTACATCTTCACCAAATTCTTGACGAAAGCGAAGAGCCAGATGAGCCGCGCGAACACAGGCTTCAACGTCATCACCGTTTACAAGCAGTACAGGAGCTTTTATGACCTTCGCCATGTCGGACGAATAGGTTGCCGTTCGAGAATCCTTCGGGTCTGTTGTAAAGCCAATCTGGTTATTGAGGATGATATGAATGGTTCCGCCCACGCGGTAGCCAAGGAGTTGGGACATTTGTAAGGTTTCAGCAACGACCCCTTGGCCGGCAAAGGCCGCATCACCATGAATTAATACGGGCAGGACTTTCTTGCGTTCTTTAGTGTCGTTCCTTCGGCGTTGCTTGGCTCTGGCCATACCAAGGACTACAGGATTTACCGCTTCTAAATGACTTGGGTTGAATGCCAGGCTCACGTGACAAGGGCCGTTTGGAGTCTGTTTGTCTGTTGAATAACCGAGGTGGTATTTGACGTCCCCGTCATAGCCAAAGTCACTCAATGCCGTTCCTTCAAACTCAGAAAAGATCACCTCAATGGCCTTATCCATGAAATTGGCGAGAACATTAAGGCGGCCGCGGTGAGCCATCCCTATGACGACTTCTTCAAGCCCCTGTGGAGTCCCGTATCTCACCAAGCTCTCCAGCATTGGAATCATTGAGTCGCCGCCCTCAATTGAGAAACGTTTTGCCCCTACAAAACGAGTATGCAGAAACTTCTCCAGAGATTCCGTCCGGGCCAATTGTCGGAAGATTTCAATTCGGTCCTGGGGAGTTAGTTTCAAAGAGGGTTCGTGGCTTTCAAATTCTTTGCGAAACCAATCCCTGACTTCGGGCCGGCATTCAGCAATCTGAGCCGTGAGCGTTTGGCAGTAGCAGGACTCAAGGCGGGCGATGATCTCGCGCAGAGTCGCGTTTGTTAGGCCAATCGTGGAGCCAATCTGAAATCGTTTTTCGAGGTCGCCTTCGCTCAAGTTAAACCGAGAAAGTTCAAGGGCTGGCGTTGACTGAGGTTTAATCCCCAGAGGATCCAGTTTGGCTTTGAGGTGGCCGTAGGAGCGATAGGTTTCGATCAGGTTGTAGACGTCAAGTTCCTGGCCGGAAAATGAAGTTGAACCGCCGAGATTCTGAGCGAACTCCACACCTTCAAAAAACATTTTCCACTCAGGGGGAAGGTCGTCTGGATTGTTGCGAAAGCGCCCATACATTTCTTCGAGATATTCTAAGTTCGGACGATTTAAATACGAGAATTTTTCCACTTAAGAGGCCTCTTGATGGAATGGGTCGATAGATGTTCTGGTTATAGCAACACTTTGGACGGCCGGGTACTTTCGTTTTTCTAGATTATTACGCAGATCGTCACGGGGGATGGCAGCGAAGTCAAATGTAGATACCATAATGTTATGCGGCCCCTAATTTGGCTTTCCAAAAAACTTTTTAAACTGTTTCTCGTCTATGTGATTTTAGTGGGTGTGTTGGTCGGCGTTCTCTTTTTGGCACCAGATGTTTGGTCTCCACCTCTCGTCAAGAGGTTGGAGCAGCAAATTAAACTTAAGACAGGTGCTTCAGTAAAAATTAAAGGGATTCGTTTTGTAGGCCTTTGGCCTGTGACGCTTTCATTGGATGGGATTCAAATCGGGGTGGGGCTCCCTATTGGTGGTGCCATTAAGGCGGTGGAAGTCGCCTACTCCCAATCCATTATCGATGGCAATTGGCTAAGGCCCAGAATTCATTTTGCCCTTACAGTGATAGAGCCGGAAATCTTAATTTTGCCAGGGCCTGAAGAAGCAAAAACGAATGAAAAAAAGGAAGACGAGATCTCTCGGTTTGAGGTGTTGGCTCAGGTCAATCCCAATCAAATCAAAAGACCTACCGGATTTGATCTCAATCCCCGCATTTCTGTTCGCGGAGGAGTTGTTCGGCCAACGGGTGAGAGTCCTCTCTGGGAGATAAAGAACTTTGATGGGGGATTTGAAATTTTGAGTTTGCGTGCCGCGCAGTGGGAATTTCGCTTAAAAGGGAAAGGTAACGTAGGAACCTCTGTTGGCGGTTCTGCCCTCGTGCTTCCGTTTTCCTTTGATTTTGGTCGCACCAGGACAGAGCAAGACTCGCTTAATATCGAGGGGGCCTTTTTTAATCTGGGCAACCTCAGATTTGTAGGAGGAGGCAAGCACTATTGGTCAGGGCAGGATAGTTTTCTTTTTCCACTGGAAAAAACCGACCTTGAGAAGTTGCCGCTGGCATTGTTGCCACCAGGAAAATGGAAAGGTGGTTTCTCTGGGCGATTGAGTTATGAGCGGCGGCCCATGGAGGCTCCCCAGGTGGGGTTTCAGGTTGATTCTGAGTCGGTATCGGGACAGATCGAGGTGAACAAAAATGGGCTGGTGGCTTCGGGGGATATGAATTTACGTCTGAGAATACGTGCTCAGTACGACGGCAAGTTAATTGTAGACGATAGCTCTGTTGGAGTTGATCTGACCCAAGTGGAGATTAAATTTGATCCTTGGTTTAAGAAGTTAAAAGGAACTGATTTTTTAATCGACGTGGTCGCCGACGCAAAAAACGAGAGATTCTATCTGCGCCGTGGTCTGGTTAGATTTGCTCAGCTCAGGCTAGACGGTTCAGGCGAGGGCGGGTATTCACTTGCCGATCCTTTTCAGGGGAGATTGAATCTAGCACCCACGAATTTAATGGGGATTGAAAGATTCTTTCCCTCTCTCGAAAAATTCCCCTTGTCGGGAGTAGTCTCATCACAAGTATCAGCGAGAGGATCTATGTCAGAACTTCAAAATTTGGAAGTTAAGATAGATCAACTCATACTCAATGGAGTGAGTGGAAACATTGATTATGAAAAAGACGGACTTCATGTCAAAGGTCCCTTCCGCATGCAAGCTCAGGTCATCGGACTCTTCAAAGGTTTGGATCTGAAATCCGTGGGTTGGAATATGACGGGCGATTTTACCAATACGGCCATTCAATACGGAGATTTGGTTCGAAAACCAGCGCCGTGGAATCTTTTGATTTCTTCTTCAGGGCGAATTCTGGATGACCAGATTATGATTGAAACAGCTCGGTTGGCGAGCGCTGGCGGAGACTTCTTCTTTAATGGCGGATTTTCTAAAGGAGAAAAAAAATCCGTCAAAATGAATGCGCGGCTTTCGCCACTCAAAGTGAATCCATGGTTGAACGTGGTGAAGATTCCTCATCTTAGCGCAGGCGGGCAAATTGTGGGGCAATTGAACTTAGGTGGCAGTTGGATACCTAAAGAGGGAATTGCTTCATCGCCATTGCAGGTGAGCGGGAGATTAAGTTGGGACGATGGAAATTTGGTCTATCGGCCACCAAAGGTAGATAAAAATGCTTCCGAACCCGGCCAAGCCGAAGTGACCAGACCGATTGAGCCGTTACTGCCAAACTGGCCAATTATCCGAACTGCAGAATTGGAAGTGACGACAAATCTAAAAGCCCTCCAGTTTGGTGATCTGGTGCTGGAACGAGTTCAGCACTCCGGACAGTGGGTAAATGGTCAATGGAGAAGCACCATAAAGATTGGAAATGTCTGGGGCGGCCAAGTTGATGCGCCCAAACTCGTACTTTCTCCAAGCATTGCTCCTCCCTCCATTGAAATAGAAGCAACCGCAAAACAAATTCAGGCGGGATTGTTGTTAAGGTGGATAAATCCAGCGTTGAAAGATTATTTGTTCGGTCAGGTGGATGGTAAGTTTGTAGCGTTGGGGGCATTGCCATTGGGCGAAATTGGTTTTTCTCAAATCAAGGTTGATGGAAAGGCTCAGGTGCAAAAAGGAGTCTTAAGGTCGGTTCCCATTGATCAGATGATCAATCGAGAGCTGGGGCGCGTGGGTATCAACTCCAAGGCGAATGGGGGAGCGTTTTTGTTTAATGCGCAAACTGTCTTTCAGTTTTTAGACAGCCAACTGAGTTTTAAAAGTTTTGCACTTCAGTCCAACCGCAATGACGAGCTCAGAATGAGTGGAATTGTTAGGCCCAATTTAGAGGGTGACTTTACCGGAAGCGCCGCTTTAAGTAGTCTTCGTATCGCCGGAAGTATTGCTCAGGCCAATCAAGATGCAAAAGGTCGATTGGTTGTGCCCTTTCAAATGAAGGGCAATTTAATGAAGCCAAATTTTTCTTTGGCGGATGCAACGATCGGGAAAATGGTAAAAAATGTAGTTGAGGCTGAAGCCAATAAGGCGATTGAGAAGGCAAAAGAGCAAGTGAGCAAGAAAGTCGGACAAGACGTAGAGAAAAAGGTTGAAGAGGGTAAAGGGCAATTGCAGAAGGAACTCAATAAGAGACTCAAAGGAATTCTCGGTCGATAAAATAGTATTTTAGGAGTTTAAAGTGGAGCAGTTGAGTGAAGCTATTGATGTACTTTTTAAAATCTGGAGTTTTGAGTTATTTAGCTTAGATGGACATCCACTGAGTGTGGGAAAGCTTCTGGCAGGAATCATCTTACTTGTTGTTGGGTATTGGATTTCCGGGCGGGCAGCAGCTGGAATTGAGCGTCGCTTTTTAACTCAAATGAATGTAGA
>JAPKGD010000112.1 GCA_026648125.1 Bdellovibrionales bacterium
ATAAGGGAGAGATTGATTCGGTGAGCAAGAATCTCAAAGTACAAGGTGATGTTGTGACCCGCTCATCCAATGGATATGTTTTTAAGACGGACTCGGTTTCTTACGAGTCAGAGGTTCGAAAAATCGTCAGCCCTTCAATCGTCAAAATGGAAGGACCTCGCGACCAGGAGGGCGGTCGATTGAGTTTAACGGGAGAAGGATTGCGAGCAGATATGACCACGTCTCTCATTCACATCGAGAAAGCCGTGCGTGCCGAGCGGGGCCTTTCTCAAGGGCGACATGTGGTCATTCGCAGCGAAGGCGCAGAATTTAGTGGACGAGAGAAGCGCGCTCGATTTTTGGGCAGTGTTGTTATGGATATGGAGCAGATGCGCATTACTGGCCCTGAAGCTGAGTTTGAGTATGGATCGGATACGAACATCGTAAAATCCATTGGCGTCAAAGGTGGAGTTCGCGTGAGTGACTCTGAAAAATGGGCAACGGCCCAGGACTTAAAAGTATTTCTGGATGACGATAAATATGTGTTTCGTGGGAGTCCTCGAGTTGTTCAAGATACCAACGAGCTTCGCGGAGAAGAAATTGTGTTTCTTGACGGTGGACGTCGGGTATTAGTTCAGCGCGCTCGCGCGAAAGTGGATGAAAAGACTTTGGAGAAGGTCAATTGAGCCAGTTGCAGATTGATAAAATTAGCAAGCAATTCAAAGCCCGATCTGTAGTTCGAGAAGTTTCATTTTCTGTCGAATCAGGGCAAGTGGTCGGTTTGCTTGGTCCGAACGGAGCGGGAAAGACCACAAGCTTTTACATGGTTGTTGGAATGCTTCAGCCGGATTCGGGCTCGATTCAATTGGACGGAGAGCCCATTGCCGACTGGCCGATGTACCGAAGGGCACGTAGAGGTTTAAGCTACTTGCCGCAGGAGTCTTCTATTTTTAGAAAACTGACAGTGCGAGAAAATCTTTGGGTCGGTCTTGAGGCTCAAGGGCTGACGCCGACAGAGCGTGAAGAGAAGATGCAAATTCTTTTGGATGACTTTCGTATAAATCATTTGCGCGACAGCTATGGCTATTCGTTATCGGGCGGGGAGCGACGTCGAGTTGAGATTGCTCGAGCTTTAGCAGGGGCCCCCAAATTTCTTCTCTTGGATGAGCCATTCGCAGGAATTGATCCTATCGCCGTGGGGGACATTCAAGAAATCATCCGAGAACTTAAAGCCCGAGGAATCGGAGTTCTCATTACCGATCATAATGTGCGTGAAACTCTAGGAATCTGTGACCGGGCTTATATTTTGAAAGACGGTCACATTGAAGTTGAGGGGAGTGCGAATGAAATCGCATCCTCCCCCGTTGCGAGAAAATTTTATTTGGGTGAAAACTTTAAGCTTTAAGGAGTCTACGGGATGGCAATGCAATTAAAGACGAGTATGAAGTTGTCGCAACAGTTGAGGATGACTCCGCAACTGCAGCAGGCAATTAAACTCTTGCAGTTGTCTCGGCTGGAGCTGGAAACAGCGGTGAGAAAGGAATTGGATGAGAATCCTGTTCTTGAGGAGATCCAGGAGACGGTTGAAGACGACGATGGCGCTAAGAAAGCGACAGTAGAAGAGACCAACGCCGCTCAAGGCGAGGTCGAAGCTGGCGCAGCAGACCCTCGTCAACAGGAAGAATTTGAGTGGGAAAGCTACATTGAGTCGACGACCAAGCCTCTTCAGGCGCCATCTGGTGGTGGCAATGAAGAGATCATGAACTATGAGAACGTGATCACTGCCACTCAAACTCTGCACGAATATCTCATGTGGCAACTCCAGCTGGGAGGATTCAGCGAAGAGGAAGAGAACCTTCTTTCAGTGCTCATTAGTTATGTTGATGACGAAGGTTACATCAAGGTCCCTCTCGAGCAGATCGCGCAGGATGAAAAAGTTGATGCAAAAGAATTAGAAGAAATGTTGCCGTTTGTTCATGAGTTCGATCCTCCGGGAGTCGGAGCAAGAGACCTCAAGGAGTGTCTTTTGATCCAGGCTAAGCACCTCGAAGAAGATACTCACGACATCATTATGCTCATAAACAACCACCTTAAAGACCTCGAAAAAAAGAATTATTCGGCAATTGCCAAGGCCATGAATGTCTCGGTTGAAGATGTGGTTGAAATGACCAAGATCATCTATTCGATGGAGCCCAAGCCGGGCCGAGCATATATGCCTCAAGACACTCAGTTTGTGACACCGGACGTGTACGTTTATAAAGTGGGTGAGGAATATGTAGTGTCTTTGAACGAAGATGGATTGCCGAGACTTCGCATCTCGAATCTCTATAAAAACATATTAAAGGGCGACAAGGCTTCCACAGAAAAAACTCAGGAGTACATACAGGAAAAGCTTCGTTCTGCAGTTTGGCTCATTAAATCGATTCATCAGCGACAGCGAACTATCTACAAAGTGACGGAGAGTATAGTTAAGCATCAAAGGGACTTTTTTGAAAAGGGTCCAGCATTTATTAAACCTATGATTCTGAGAGATATCGCCAACGATATTGGAATGCACGAGTCTACGGTGAGTCGAGTCACCACAAATAAGTTCGTTCATACTCCTCGTGGTATCTTTGAGCTCAAATACTTTTTTAATTCGGGAATTAGTACGACAGATGGCGATTCTTTAGCGAGTGAGTCAGTAAAGTTGAAGATCAAGAATCTGGTGAGCAAGGAAGATCCTCGCAACCCCCTTTCCGATCAGAGCATTGTTGAAATGCTCAAAGAAGACGGAATTCAAATTGCGCGGCGAACCGTTGCCAAGTATCGAGACATGCTCAAAATTCTACCTTCCTCGAAAAGAAAGAAGATGTTTTAGTGGACGCAAGTATTGAAAGAGAGCATCTTGAGTCGCCCATCGGTTGGATTGAGATTTTAGTCGTAAATGGCTCGTTGAGTTCACTCGCGTGTACCTCGCAACGGGGGGCTGCCTCAACCTCACCAGGACCGGTCTCTCAACGGGTTCGTCAACAACTCGAAGAGTATTTTGCCGGAGTTCGAAAGAATTTTGATATTCCATTATCTCGCCCGCTCGGGACTCCTTTTCAGAATGAGATTTGGGCTGAAATGAGCCGGATACCTTTTTCTGAGACCGTTTCATACGGGGAATTAGCTCGACGCGTGGGCCGTCCCAGGGCTGCTCGGGCTGTTGGGCAAGCCTGTAACAAGAACCCTTGGCCTATAGTGATTCCATGTCATCGTGTCGTAGCTCATCAGGGAGAAGGTGGATATGCCTTGGGCCTAAGTGCAAAGAGAAAATTACTTCATCTCGAACGCCGAGTCGTTTTGAAACTAGGATCGTCCTAATCCGGGAAACATAAGATCACCCTCCAAATCCGCGCCTACAGAGCCGATAAGGTAGATGTAAGGAGGCCCCTTATGAAAACCCACTTCAATTTTCGTCAAGTTGAGCGATCAGAAGAAATGATTGAATACGTGATTCACCGCCTCGAGAAACTGCGCAAGTTTGAATGGCAACCCATGTCGGCACATATCACCTTTTGCGCGGAGCGCCATGCGTGCCGAACTGAAATTCGAGTTTCGGGCCGGGGAATGACCATGAAAGCTGTTGTTGAGGCAGATAGCTACGCAGATGGTGTGGATCAGGCTGTTGCAAAACTCCAGAGGCAGCTTGAGAAGAAGAAGAATCGAGTTCAAGATCACCTGGTTCCCTCGAATACGCGGTCGGCTAAACTTGAGCGTGCATCCGCGCTTGAAGACCCTGAAACTCCCTTAAGGCGGCGTCGCTCCGCTTAAGAGAAATATTGACCCCCGTGCTGCCCCTTGTTAACACCACTATCCTTAATTGGTTTCAGTGCAAAAAGGGGCAGTCATTATGCGCAATTATCTCTTCACGAGTGAGTCGGTTTCAGAAGGCCATCCAGATAAGTTGGCAGATCAAATCAGTGATGCCGTTTTAGACGCATTCTTGGCGGGTGACCCTCGTTCTCGAGTGGCTTGCGAAACAATGGTCTCCACCGGCTTTGCTGTGGTTGCTGGAGAGGTTACATCTAAGTCGACGGTTGATATTCAGTCAGTTGCACGAGGTGTGATTAAAGACGTTGGCTATGACAGCACAGATAAAGGATTTGATTATCAAACTTGTGCGGTATTCACCTCGCTCGACAAACAGAGCCCTGACATTGCGATGGGCGTTGACGCCAAAGAACAAGGTGCGGGCGACCAGGGTCTCATGTTTGGTTATGCATCAAATGAAACCGCAGAGTATATGCCGTTAAGCATAGAACTCTCTCACAAATTGGTTCGAGAATTGGCGGCTTTGAGAAAAAGCGGACGAGTTAATTTTCTTCGCCCGGACTCAAAAAGCCAAGTGACTGTCGAATACAAAGACGGTCGCGTCTCTCGTGTTGATAGTGTGGTGCTGTCCACTCAACACTCCCCTGACGTGAGTCAAGATCAGATCCGTTCTTTCATCATGGAAGAACTCATTGCTAAGGTCATTCCGCAAAACCTGGTGGATAATGCCACTAAGTTTCACGTTAATCCGACTGGACGGTTTGTTATTGGTGGCCCAATGGGTGACTGCGGACTCACTGGACGCAAGATTATTGTGGATACATATGGTGGGCACGGTGCTCATGGTGGAGGAGCATTTTCAGGTAAGGATCCTTCAAAGGTTGATCGCTCCGCGGCGTATGCGGCGAGACACGTTGCTAAAAATATTGTGGCCGCAGGCCTTGCAGAAAAGTGCTTGGTTCAGGTGGCTTACGCCATTGGTGTGGCCGAGCCTGTGAGTGTTATGGTTAATGACTATGGCACTTCATCCGTTGGTGCGGAGAATCTCTCGAAGGCGGTACGCCAGGTTTGGAATTTAAAGCCAGCAGCTATCGTTGAGCAGCTTGATTTGCTCAAACCAAGGTATCGTAAGACCTCAACTTATGGGCACTTTGGTCGCTCGGAGCCTGAATTTACATGGGAGCGATTGGATAAAGTTGAGGCGCTTAAGGATGTGGTGAAGTCGCTGCGTTAAGCCCCACTCATTGCCATGATAGTATTGCAACATATGGCAAGGTGGGATAGGTAGCTAGAATGGCAAAGAAAATTGCAACGACGGTTTACATCACGGAGGAACAGCAAAACCTTTTGCGTGAACTGAATCTTCGGTCGAGGGTCCCCGTCGCCGAGTTTATTCGTCAGGGTATAGATATGGTTTTAGAGCGGTATCGTGAGCTCCTGCCAGGCCAGATGCCGCTTCCATTGGGCCAATCTTCCGAACGAGAAGTGGTGAAAGAAGATACCAAGATTTTTGAGCCCCTCATCGACACGGGTCGGTAGTAAGGTCAGCGGAGTAGATGCAACCGGAATTGATTCGTAATTTTTCAATTATTGCCCACATCGACCATGGAAAATCGACTTTGGCTGATTGTCTCTTGAAGTACACAGGAGCCATTACTGATCGTGAGGCAAAGCAGCAATTTCTCGACAACATGGATCTTGAGCGAGAGCGGGGAATTACTATTAAAGCTCAAACTGTCCGCCTAAGTTATAAGGCTGACGACGGTAAGACCTATCAAATAAATCTCATTGATACGCCCGGGCACGTAGACTTCTCCTATGAGGTTTCTCGCAGTCTTGCGGCCTGTGAGGGGGCGGTGTTGGTGGTGGATGCTTCCCAGGGAGTGGAGGCGCAAACCCTCGCGAATGTTTATCTCGCCCTCGAAAATAATTTGGAGATCATTCCGGTTCTAAATAAAATCGACCTTCCTTCTGCAGACCCGTACAGTGTGAGGCGCCAAATTCAAGAAGTTGTTGGTTTGGATGCGACGGATGCCGTTTTGGCTTCGGCCAAAGAGATGAAAGGAATTCGAGAGATCCTAGAAAAGGTCGTTCAAAAAATTCCCCCGCCGAACGCGGACCGGTCGCTTCCTCTACGGGCCTTAATTTTTGACTCCTGGTTTGATTCCTACCAAGGAGTTGTTGTTCTTTGTCGAGTCGTTGACGGGTTCGTCAAAAAGGGTGACCGAATCAAATTCATGGCAACGGACAAGGAGTACGAAGTTTTAAAGCTTGGCGTTTTTTCGCCATTTGCGTCGAATTTAGAAGTGCTTGAGGCCGGTGAAGTTGGCTTTGTCATTTGCGGCATCAAAGATATCAAAGACGTTCGCGTAGGAGACACGGTCACCGCGGCTAAAAAATCTGCAACTCAGCCACTTCCAGGCTTTCAAAAAATTAAACCCATGGTCTTTAGTGGAATTTTTCCTGTGGATGCCACAGATTTTGAGGCACTCAAAGGATTCCAGTTTCCTCCCGAATATTCTAATTGGGCGAAAGCAAACTTTGAGGCCTCACCCATGGCGAAAATATGGTGAGGTAAAAAGACGAAGCCAC
>JAPKGD010000113.1 GCA_026648125.1 Bdellovibrionales bacterium
TGGTATTGGAAATGTCATTGATGGGGAAGTTGTGGCTGAAAATAAAGTCAAAACAATTTTTGGCGTGTTTGCGCTTGATTGTAAAAAACTGGTGAGATCTGCATTTATGCTCATCATGGGTCAAAGCGCTACGGGCCTCTTGCTTAGGGGGCGAGTAGAGCTTTGAGGGGATTTATTAAGGTGGTTGGATTATTTTGACTCAGCCACAAATTTTTAAAAACGGGGGGGATGAGTGAGAACACTCTTAGCGGTAGCATTGGTTTTTTTAGGAATTTCTTCGGCGGCAGATGCACAAGGTCGACGCCCGCCACCGGCTTTTGAGCACCTTGAACAGCGCGTACAGTACTTGGAAGACACCATTCGGCAGCACGAATTTCGCCTCAATCAGATCGAGAAAGGTGGACAACAGCCGCCGCCAATATTTGTTGGATACGCATGCTTACTGGTCGACACCGGTTATTCCAAAGTGTTTCTTGGCAAGGCTCGCACTTCTTTACAGGCAGAGACTGAGGCGCGGCAAGAATGTGGCAAGGCTGTTCATCCCAACTACTGTTCGGCCGCTGTTCGATGCAACGATGGAAAGAGTGAGCCATGGGTGCGGGGGTATTATTGTGTCGTGAAAGACACTGGATATGGCAAGGTGTTTAGTGGTGAAGCCGAGAATATCATTGAAGCGGAGTACAACGCAAAAGCGGCTTGTCAGAAGGCTGTTCACCCATCGTACTGCGGAAAAGTCTCTGCGATTTGCGAAGCGATTAGATAATTTTATTCTTAGGATGGGCGCCCGTCTCATGGGCGCCGCTTATCCGGCTGCGCGCTGGATGCGTGAGAGCCGGATTCGGCTGAATCGAGCTCGAGCCGACCGCACATATTCACGTCCGTGAACTCGGGCGGAATCAACGAGGTCAATGAGTCGGTGTGCATCAAAAGGCTTGTCGTTAAAATCAAAGACACAAGATTCCCAGGCTCGCTGCATCTTCTGAGCATCGCGAAACCCCGTGAGTAAAATCACCGGGGTGTCGCTCCCACCATCATAGACTCGCTCAAGAAGCTCTAAGCCATCCATGTCGGGCATTTTGATATCCGACAAGACCACGGAGGGTTTATGACTCTCGATTTTATCGAGCGCTTTCCTGCCATTCTCTGCCGTCATGACACTCCAACCCTCGTTTTCAAAGAGTTCCTGAAGCGTACTGCGAAGTTCCGGTTCGTCGTCCACGATTAAAAGTGTCTTTGCGCTCATTGTCTTCAGGTCCCTCAACTTGAGTTGATAATTTCCCTAGCCTTATCTTTTCGGCTTTCTTAAGGGTTTCGCGAGTATAAGAAAAGTCCTAAACGGAGCGCTTGAACCATTTTGGGACGAGGGGCCCCGTGCGCCGAAGCATTTTGCTTAGAATAGTGAGAGCCTTATTTTGAAAGACCCGTATTGAGATGGTAGAACCAGGGATCGAGTAGGAGGAGGCCGGTGAAAAAGCCGAGATCCTTTAGAGTCTGGGATTTCTTATTTGTTGGTCTTGTCGCTTATGCGCTTATTGTGCGAATTCCGCAATGGTACAGGGCCTATCAACGCCAAGGTGGAAAGTTTCAGCAGACGGTGATGGTTTATGACTTAGAGGGTGTGCCACAAGAGATTCCTGGAGACACCAAACAGGTGCTTATCTTTTGGGCAACATGGTGTGGTCCCTGCACGGTAGAATTGGCTCGGGTGCAAAGGTTGATCGACAAGCAAGAGGTTCCCGCTGATCAAATTATTGCTGTATCACTGGATGCAGATTTGAGCGTACTGAAGCAAACGGCTCAAGAGAGAGGATATTCGTTTAAGATTGTCCACGACTCGACTCGGGCCGCGGGTCGGCTTTTTGGTATTGAAGGAACGCCCACCGTTTACTTTATGCAAGCGGACCGGACCGTCAATTGGACTACTTTTGGCGTAAGCCCCAGCCTTGAATATCGAATCAGCCAATTTCTTTCTCGTGAACAGGCTAAGAGCCCTTAGTGGTCTCGCCCCATTATGAAGAATTTAAACAGAGGTCCAGGGCTAGTCGAGTCGATATCGATTTTTAATTTTATTAGTTTTATCAAAGGCATAAAGCCAGCCTATAAAAACGTCGAAAAATCAGTGTGAAACCATCGATTCGAATTTTCACCCACCTCCTCGCTCACAATTCGCGCTTAGTCTTGACGGTCTATTTTACGGTCACCTTGGTACTGAGTGCGTTGCTGGCAAAATCAAACTGGGACTCGTTTCAAACGATTAGCCACTCAAGGCATGAAAAGACTGTTCAAGATTTTAACCATGCCTTTGAGCTGTATCTCCACCCCCTTCAAGGAATTGTAGCGGCCTTTCACCTTTCTGATCTTAAAGTGAGCACCAAATCCTTTCGGGAATCGGCCGAGAGTCGCGATCTATTTAAAAACTTCAAAGGCGCACTTGGCTTTGGATTTATTAGAAGGGTTGAGGCGGATCAGCTTTCCTCCTACCTAGAGAAGCAGAGAGATGAGAGGCCTTGGTTTGAGCTGAGGCGTTTACGGTCAGAAGATTTCATCGATAGGCCAAACGAATATTTTATTATTGAAGATATTGAGCCGGTTGAAAGAAATGAAAAGGCAGTGGGGCTCGTCGTTTCAGATGAAAGTCGGCGACGGGAAGCCGCCATTCGATCGATGGAGACCGGGCAGCCTGCAGTCACCCAATCCATTCAGCTGGTTCAGGCCGATCGAACCGAGGCCGGATTTCTTTACTACTTGCCAATCTACAGAACGCCCATTGCCCCTGACACAGTTCAGGGTCGTATAAAGAATTTTGTCGGCTGGGCCTACGCGCCTCTTCTGGTTGGTGAAATCGTAGAGTTCGTTCGATTACACAATCAAAATTTTCTGCCGTTTAAGGTCTCTGAAGTCATTGAAGATGAAGGCGAATACGAGACTCTTTTTTTAGACCCGGAGTTCGATGAAAATGGCTGGAAACTATTAACTTTTGAAAGTTCAGTAATGGTGGGTGGTCGACTTTGGAAGGTCACCTCAGGGGTCTCGGTGGATCATTGGTATAAGGTCTTTTCGTGGTCCTTAGTGGGTCTTGCGGTTGGGCTATTGCTCTCTTTGTTTGTTTGTCTTTGGCTTTTGCGAATTCGCGAGAAACTGGCCTTTGATGCTGAGCTCATCCGTAAGACGACAGAGGAAGTGGCGGAAAGAACCAAGGACATCCTAGAGCAACAGCGATTTCTTCAGTCTCTTGTCGATGGTCTGCCCACAATTGTGGTCTACTTAAATCGAGATTTAACCATCAAATTAAACAACAAGGCGAGCCGGATTCTTAGGTTTGGAATCCAACAATCCAAAGATAGGGGAGCACCTCAGTGAGATACTTCCACCAGATATCTATGCCGCAAGCCTCCCTTCGTTGGAAAAGGCCCTCAAGGGCGAAAGTTTGAGCTTTGAGCGCAAGGTGAGAAGTGCATCAAACAAAATTAAGACACTTCATTTTAGGGTGGGTCCATATTTAAAGGACGATACAGTGGACGGACTGATCGTGGTGGGGGTAGATATCTCTCGTCTTAAAGAGCTTGAAAAAATGAACACCGAAAATCAGGCTTTGCTTTTTCAAAAATCCAAACTTTCCCTCCTTGGCGAGATGGCGGGAGGAATTGCCCATGAAATCAATAATCCCCTTGCAATTATAAAGGGCAAAGTTGCGGTGGCTGAACAAAGTATTAAATTTTTAAAAGGGAAACCGCCCGGAATGGACAAAATTCAGGGGAATTTACGCGACATTTCGGAGACTGTTGATCGTATCGCCAAAATCATTAAAGGCTTGAGAGCGTTTTCGAGAGATTCGGAGCAAGACCCATTTACCAATGTCGCCATGGAAGAAATTGTTCAAGGAGCTGTAAATTTGGTTTCAGAAAAGTTGAAATCTAAAGGTGTTCTTGTGCAAATAATTGGCGGACGTATTGATCAGATAGTCAATTGTAATCAGGTGCAGCTCGAGCAGGTGATTTTGAATCTGATCGCAAATTCGGCGGATGCCATAGCTAACTTAGATTATAAATGGATTCGCATCGAAATTTCCAAAGCAATGGATGACATCTGCATTCGGGTAACGGATTCGGGACCGGGCATTTCACCAGAAATTGTTGATAAGATGATGAACCCCTTTTTCACGACAAAAGAAGTTGGAGCGGGTACGGGACTGGGGCTTAGTATATCACAGGGAATAATTGAAAATCATGGTGGTCATATTGAATATGAACTTTACAACGGGAACACATCATTTTTGATCACTCTGCCAAGGGCCCGATCTGGAAGGCGAGCTGCCGCATGAGTTCAGAGGTGAAGCTTAATGTTTTGGTTGTTGATGATGAGCCCTTTATCTGTGAGTCTTTGATTGACCTTATTGAGATGGCGGGCGGAAAGGCGAAGTCGGCGGCAAATGGCGTCGAAGCGCTTCGAATGGTTATGGCTGAGTCGTACGATGTGGTGGTCACTGATGTACGAATGCCAAATGGAAACGGAATTGACTTCATAAAAGGGATTCCGGC
Organism: Bdellovibrionales bacterium; assembly: GCA_026648125.1. Classification (GTDB taxonomy): domain Bacteria; phylum Bdellovibrionota; class Bdellovibrionia; order Bdellovibrionales; family UBA1609; genus JAIBAM01. Next base: position 4,539 of record JAPKGD010000113.1, read on the forward strand.
CGAGATCAAAAGCCGCATGAGAATATATTTGAGTTCTGGATTCAACGACATCGATGAAGCCTCAGTACAAAGTTTGGGAATTCAAGGGGTCTTAAGTAAACCCTTTGATTTTGAGATCTTCATGAAAAAAATCTTTGAGGGCGCTTGAGGGAAATAGGGATGCTGTCACACGGCAAATTAAGTTTATACGAACAAAAGGAGAATATTCGTCTCCAATTTTTGCTCGTAGCTGGTGCGATAGCAAACATAGTTTGGCCCCTTGCAATTTTGCATTACGACCCATCTCATGTGGAGATTCTTTGGGCACGAGGTTTGATTGTAGGTATTTGTTTACTCTTAGTTGGATGGAGTGTTGCAGTTCCACCCTCCAGAAAAAATCGCGATTGGTATGTGTTGATTGCGGCAACGGTTATTACATTTTACAGCCATTATATCATTGCACTCAATGGATGGGACGCTCATTATCTAATCGGGTTGTTCCTGACCTCGTTTGTAGCTTATGCGATAATTTCTCGGCCTTGGGCAGCCATCGCATATTCTTTGGTTCTGTTAGGAACGATGGCTGCTACGGACTATTTCTATCAGCTTGAAAGTGCGCCTGCTCTTCCTCTCCTATGGACGATTACGGTGATTCTCGTAGGTCTTTTGGTCAATTTCATGCGGTCCCAGCTTTTGATTGATATGACCAAGGCAGAACTAGAGAGCGCTTCAGTCCTATCTTCGATGGCGGAGGGAGTTTTTGTATTTGGTTCGGACGGGCGAATCGTAAACTTCAATCCTATGGCATTGACGATTCTTGACGTGAATCCAGACCAACTCAATCAGATGGCGGTAGGAAATCAGAAGTTTAAGCTATTTGATGAAAGAGGGGAGATCTTCCCCGCAGAACTTTTGCCGTGGGTGATTGCCTTAGAAACAGGAACGCAAGTCCTGGGATTTGCAGCGCAAGTTACGAAATCCGACGGTTCGAAAGTCCATCTTCTCATCAATGCAAAGCCGGCATTTAATAACCTTGAAGATCGCCCAGCCTATGTGGTCGTCACAATTCTGGATGTCACCGCTCTTAGGGAAGCAGAATTTCAGGTTCAAGCGCAGCAGGCAAAGCTGATTTCAAGTGCGAGGCTCACTGCTTTGGGAGAAATGGCTGCTGGAATTGCTCATGAGATTAATAATCCACTCGCGATCATTGCCATGAATGTGGAACTTATAAAAGGTGTCGTCAACCAAGAGCCAGTTGATCGGGCTGTGATTCATAAAAAGTTGGAATCCGTATCCAAGACCATTAAGCGTATTGTTAAAATTATTCGTGGAATGCGGCTTCTTGTGAGAGAGTCGAGCAATGATCCGTTTGAATCGGTGGAAGTCTCGCGACTCATTGAAGATACTCTTGAGCTCTTGGGTGAGCGAATTAAATCTGAATCCATTGATTTGGAAGTCAATGTGGCCAGAGACATGATGATTGAGTGTCGTTCTGGCCAGATTGCACAGATATTGACGAACCTCATTCAAAATGCGGTGGATGAACTGACTCAAGTCCAACTGCGTCGCCTTAAAGTTGAAACTCGAGACGTGGGAAGTGAAATCGCGATTATTGTGAGTGACAGCGGTCGAGGGATTCCGTCCTCAATATCGGACCGAATCTGACAGCCGTTTTTTACGACCAAGGAGCCCAATGTCGGAACGGGGTTGGGCTTAAGTATTTCGCGTTCGATCGCCCAGCAGCACCGGGGGCAATTGGAGATTGAACGCGTTGGATCGATGACCAGATTGATTTTGACCTTGCCAAAGCGGCAGGCGGTCGTGGGACAGGAATCAGC
>JAPKGD010000114.1 GCA_026648125.1 Bdellovibrionales bacterium
ATATTTGACTCCTAAGCCATGACAAGACTCCTCATAATGATTATGATGGCTTCTTGGCCCGGAGCCTGGGAGATTGAATGGGAAAGGTTTACGTCAACCGAACTCTAAATTTGAAGCGAATCAATTACATTGGTCTCGACATGGACCACACCTTAATTCGCTATAACTCACAAAATTTTGAAGCGCTTGCTCATTCTGTGATGTTGGAAAAGTTAGTTAAGGAAAAAGGGTATCCCAATACAATTCTCAATTTAAAATTTTCCTTTGACCGTGCCATTCGTGGGTTGGTGATCGACAAACATCGTGGCAACGTTCTCAAACTTTCGCGCTACGGCGCTATTCGAGTGAGTTACCATGGGCTCCAGAACCTCGATTTCAATTTTCAAAAAAAGGTCTATAAGTCTTCCTACATCGACATGAGTGATCCCGATTACGATAAGGTGGACACAAGCTTCTCAATTGCGTTTGCTGGGCTGTTTATGCAGCTTATCGAGCTAAAGAAAACATCTGAGCGAGACTCTCTTCCTGATTTCATTACAATTGCGAACGACCTTAATGAGGTCCTCGACCGCGGACATCGCGACGGAAGTCTTAAAAGCGTGGTTCGCTCACGCCTTGAAGATTTCATCGTAAAGGATCCCCATATCGTTGAGGGCCTTGAGCGCTATGTGAAACATGGAAAAAAGGTGTTTATCGTTACGAATAGTGATTACAGCTATACCAAGCTGCTTCTCGACCATGCCATCAACCCATTTCTCAAAGCGCATAAAAACTGGGCGGATTTGTTCGAGTTTGTAATCACATCTGCACAAAAACCTAGGTTCTTCTTTGATTCACTCAAATTTTTGCGGATTGATACGAATGATGGATCAATGATTAACCAGGAAGGGCCTTTAACAAAGGGCGTTTATCAAGGAGGCTGTGCCAACGTTTTTACCAATGATCTCAAACTCAACCCTGACGAGATTCTTTATATCGGCGATCATATCTACGGAGATATCGTAAGATTGAAGAAGGATTGTGCTTGGAGAACTGCCTTGGTGGTTGAAGAGCTTGGCGATGAAATTGATAAGATCAACGAGGCGGAGCCTACGGTAGAAAAGATTAATGCTCTCATGGACCAAAAAGTTCCTGTGGAGCGCGAAATTGATAAGTTAATCTCACGGAAGATTGAAAAGGGTGAGTCTCAACTCAGCGAACAGATCGATCGTCTTTTAGGTAGCATCTCTGAAATAGACCGCAAAATTGCCCCGCTGATTCAGCAACAGCAAAAGCTGTTTAATCCCTACTGGGGTGAAGTCATGCGGGTCGGCATTGAAGAAAGTTACTTCGCCTACCAGGTTGAACGATTTGCCTGCGTTTATATGTCTCAGTTGGGAGATTTATTGAGGCTCTCGCCAAGAACCTACTTTCGCGCACCAAAGCGACCTATGGCTCACGAAATGCAAAGCGATTACTGAGTCACCTCGGGATCAGCCTGCTCGGCCTCAATTCCCTGATGTATGAATATAAAGTAATCTCCAAGACCATGGCGCTCAGAGGCCAGCCAATTCTTGCCTGGATCAAGCTTCTTCCGCAGGTACCGCCGCGAGATTTTTGCCGCCGCACATGCCACATACTCACCACGAGTCGAAGGGGCGACCTGGTCTTCACACGGTGGCTGAAGCTGTTCCAATTCTTCAGAGTTCAATGCAAAACTTAGCATACTCAATGCCGTCCATGGACGTTTTAATGCGCGCTCCAACTCCTTCGTCAGAGAATCTTCATTTCGGTAGGATGAATGATTAAATGTCGTATGAATAACGACCAACCTTCCAAATTCGAGGTGGGTCTTAAGCTCTGACGCCAGCTTAGGTGTCACCTCAGGCCAGCTCAATGTTTTCCTCTTTAATCCGTCAAAGTTCTTAATTGGTTTCAGGGCAGGGTCTTCATAAAGAGTATCAATTTTCCAGTTGTCTGCCCGTGCCGCTGCCAAAAATCCATTCCAGACTCGATCGTAGTCTCTGATCCAAGGCGCACTTCCAAGGACGACCATCTTTTCTTGTCTTAAAAAGGGGTGAAAACGACGGTAAATAAGAGCGCCCGCTTCTTCCGGGAGAGCGTACTCGGAAGGATTGATTTGAGGGATCGGCCGTGGCTTTAATCCCCACTTAATCGCAAAATAAATTGAGATAGAGACGATGAGGGCCAGAGGAATCCAAACCAAACCCCATCGATTTGATTTTTTGTATCTTAAAACCGGCATAGTGAACTTTTATAGCGCAGCTTTTGCTCTAGCGCTAGCACTAGAGCAAATCGCGAGAAGCGCGATGGGAAAGAACCAATTCCACGGTTTGGGATTGGGGCCTAAACGCCCTCAAAGCCTCGTCCCAACGATCTTCCCGCCAAGGCTCAATCTTTCTCAGTCGCCGAAGCGTCAAACGTTCCGCAAGTATCTGGTTTGGCAGAGATCTACCAAGCTTTGTGCGCAGAACAGCTGCATTAAGCCAAATAATTCCCAGGCTTAGATTAGACGAAATAAATCCAGCCATATCACCCTTCAAAAGCTCCTCCATCTGAACTTGGCTGCTCAGATCACACCTAGAAGCGAGAAGCACTGTAATCTTTGCCGAACTCATAGCGCTGCGACCGGGCGATGGCTGACAACCAAACGCGACGAGATGTCGAACCTCCGGCTTTTCCACATCTGAGCGAAAGGTTCCGTATTGGCTTTTCCAAAACCAGGCACCATTAAGGTTCACAAGAACGGGTCGGTGAATGAGTGGCATCTCGGGAAGAGAATCTCCGCCGACAATTCCCACAAGAGGCGTGTGAATTGATCGCAGGTTTAACTTTTGAGAGATAGATGCAAAAAGTGAATCTCTTCTGTCGGCGTCGACAGTCTGGCTGAGCCAATAGCGCAAGACCTTAAGCAATGCGTGCGATTCTCCTGCCTTTATATCAATCGGCAAAAATTCATTCGTAAGCAAAGCGGAAGACCTCAACCATGCCCAAAAATTTCGTCTTTCTCTCCAGCTTAGATTTTCATAGATGAGCCAGAGGCTATTGGCGAGGACAGGTCGTAGAGATGCAATCCCTAAGCTCTCACAATTTTCAATTTCGTCAATCGCCCTCCAAGGCAATTGGCAATACTCATCAACTCGAGTGGGAAGATCCCCAAAGCGAACTTTGCCGAGAGAGGGAAATGAACCATCCAAAGACTCAAGCTCAAATTTTTTATTCGCCACGGATCGAAGGAAATCTGTGAGAACTCGTCGAGAAAAGTCGTCGGTATGAGGATTTAATTGTTTGAGCCAGCTGATAAGAACAGCCGTTTGAATCTGAGATTTTGTTTGCGCAGGCACAGCGCCAATAACGACAACCCTTGAGTCACTGAAGAAACTCATCTGCTCAGATCCAGAAACCGCAACCGTTATGCTATGAGCCGGCGCCGGCCAGACATTCAAAAGCCCATCAAGCGAGGCAAAGCTTTGAGTCACACGCACTGGCTTAGGCAAACGAGAAGTGCCCATAACGGTAGAGTAGCCGTCTCCACAGCGTGAGATTTCAGTCTGCTCTGAAAATAATATAAACCTGTCTACGATTTGAGAGTCTAGGCAGATGGAAGAGAACTCTCCCCATCGAAACAAATAAACGGCACATAATGCCACTGAGGCGCAGGCCACCACCCGAGCTGCGCTTATTACGATCTTACCGATGCTATCCCTCATGAAACTCCTACCCCAATGGGAGACCCCAACTCATCTGACGAGCAACCCCCATGCCATAGGAATTCAGCAGCAACTCCCTAGCCTTCCACAACCAATTTAAAGAATTTTTAGCTCAAATTAAGCTTTTAGGTAGGCCCGCCTGAATAAACCGACCAGGAAGCTTTCGCCCAATCATTTTTTCCAAAGGCTCTCGCATGGACATAATCGTATCCAAATTTACACCCGTCTTTTCGCCCATACGAGTCAGCATATAAACCAAATCTTCAGTGGCCAGATTGCCGCTTGCACCTTTGGCATAAGGGCATCCGCCGAGGCCGCCGACACTGGAGTCAAACTTCTTAACACCAAGCTCAAGTCCACTCAAAACATTGGCGAGCGCTGTCCCCCGAGTATCATGAAAATGCAGGGCCAATTTTTTTGCACCCCCTATGCGCATCGCGGGCTTAACAAGTTCCTTCACTTGCTTTGGCGATGCCACCCCAATCGTATCTCCAATCGAAACCTCAAATACACCCATATCGAGCATTTTCTCTGTGAGTTTTAATACGCGTTTAAAGGGAACCTTTCCCTCATAAGGACAGCCAAACGCTGTACTCAGATATCCCCGCACCCGAATTTTATTTTTTTTAGCAACCTTAATGACGTCCTGAAATCGCGAAAAACTCTCAGCAATAGAGCAATTAATATTCTTAAGAGAAAAGCTCTCACTGCAAGCCCCAAATACAGCAATCTCCTTGACTCCGGCCGCAATGGCATCGGACATGCCTCGTAAGTTTGGAACAAGCACGGAATATCTCAGTTTCGATGTTCGTTTCTTGTCGACAAATAATTTTCTACAAAGCTCCGCTGTATTCGCCATTTGCGGAACCCATTGGGGAGAAACAAAGGCTCCAACTTCAATTCGCTTGAGTCCGGCTTGGGAGAGCCTTTCTATAAGCCAAATCCGATCATCCAACCTCAAAGTCGTCTGCTCGTTTTGAAGGCCATCCCTCGGCCCTACTTCAACAATTTCAACACTCATGCCGTGGCTCCCGTCTCACCAATTTTAATCAGTAATTGGTGTAAGGCCACTTGGTCACCGGCTTTACAATTTACCGCTTCAATTCTTCCGGAAATGTCTGCGACTAACGTGTATTCCATTTTCATGGCTTCCATCACCACAAGCGGGGCTCCTACCGCGACCTCATGTCCTGCATTTGCAAAGACCTTGGTCACCTTTCCTGGCATAGGAGCCTGAATCTGACCTGAGTGTGAAGATCCGCTTGCGCCCTGACCCCGCCGCGTCCTTACTTCATCATCTTGAGCTGTATAAGTCTGACCTCGCCAATGAAACCATACCACGCCGCGAATCCTCTGACCCCAAACGGGTTCAATACGGCCATTGAGTTCAATTTCAAACCGTCTCACCTTTGCCCCCATTGATGAGTCCAAGGATTTCGACCGCTCTCCTGTGGTCCGGATGTTGCCTCACTCAATTTTGACTTTAAACTATCGAGAACTTGCTTTTCATCTCGGCCCAGAATTGGCTTTTCGAGGGCCTTTGAAAAGTTCGATTCAAAAAATCTCGTGGTCAAATGACCCATCACAAAATCTGAGTGAGATAGGATCTCTTGCAGCAATGGAATGTTCGTATGAACTCCAAAGATGATCGTTTCACTCAATGTTCTTTTCATTTTTTGAATTGCTCGAGGGCGGCTCTCATCCCAAACGACAACTTTTGCGATCATCGAGTCATAAAAAGAGGTCACCTCATCGCCAGCTTCAATTCCAATCTCAAAGCGGCGGCCAGGCCCGTTCGGCCACAGGCAAGCCTCAACCCGACCTGTGCTGGGAATTCCTCCTTGATAAGGATCTTCGGCGTAAATTCGACACTCAATCGCATGGCCCCGCGGCATAAGTTCATCCCAATGAACGGCTTTTCCCATGGCCGTATGAATCTGGGCTTTCATTAAATCTACGCCCATCACCATTTCAGAGACCGGATGCTCGACTTGCAGTCGAGTGTTCATCTCCATAAAATAAAACTGGTCATCCTGAACCAAGAACTCAACAGTTCCGGCATTTCGATATTTTGCCTGCTCGGCAATGGCAACCGCCGCATCTAAGATCTTCCGTCTGAGGTCAGGTTCGAGATTTGAGGCAAGCGCCTCTTCAACGATCTTTTGATGCCTTCGTTGTACAGAACATTCGCGTTCACCGAGATGATGTACTTTTCCCGAGGCATCTCCAAAAATCTGAACCTCTATATGGCGAGCATGGTCCAAATACTTCTCTAAAAAAACGCGCGAGGATCCAAAGGCCGCCTGGCCCTCTCGTTGAGCGGATTCAATCTTCTCTCGCGCATCGGCCCGTCCCAATATGACTTTAAGACCTCGCCCACCCCCGCCCGCCGCGGCTTTGACTATGGCTGGATAGCCAATCTCATCGACTTTGGCGAGCAACGTGCCCAAACTCTGATCTTGCCCATCGTACCCGGGAACCGTGGGAACACCCGTCTTTATAACTAGGTTCTTTGCCGAAATTTTATCACCAAAAAGTCGAATGGCTTCAGCACTTGGACCAATAAAGGTAATCCCATTGTCTTCACAGGCTTGAGCAAAATCTGCATTCTCAG
>JAPKGD010000115.1 GCA_026648125.1 Bdellovibrionales bacterium
CCTCCGCTGAGTAAGAAGTCAGTTAAAAGGCTTCTGTTTTTTGTTGCTGTGATGTTTGTTTCTTATTTGGCGATAGGGTTTCCGCAGACGTTCGTGCTCGATCGACCCATTCGGTTTTTATTGCAACAAAATCGATTTTCTGTTGCTCCGGACGTAGAGTCCGTTTTGTCGTGGCTAAGTCTTTTTTGGACCCAACTCTGGTTGCCGACAGGCCTTGTGGTGGCCATTGGTCTTTTGCTCAAGGAAACGACCACGACGATCTCTCGACAGGCCAGGTATAGACTTGGGGCACTTATACTGGTCGCATTCTGCTTAATGATCAGCAGAAAAATCTTGAGCCCCTATTCTTATTATACTTTTCCATTGAACAGTTTGTTCCTTTTGGTGCTGGCTTGCTCCCTTCCAAGACTGAATTTATTTAGAGTGACTAAGGGTTTGGCCACGATCGTTCTTTTGGCGGTCTGGTGGTGGGCCGGGCAAGGGATGGGTCAAAGCTTTCAGGAAAACCTTGAGAAGCTAACCGCCTGCCGTGAAGCTGCGCGATCGGCATACGGTACTATCAATCAATTAGTTGCTGAGGGAGAGAAGGTTTGGTCTGACCCTTACTTTCCAGTCCCCACTTTGGAGCTAGGAAAATCAGTCCAGATGGATTGGGCTAAAAGTTGGGAGGGGATGAGAAATGGTGGATTTACAGTGGTGGCCCTTAATAGAAATTTTTATCAAAGATACCTCCCTATTGAGCCAACTGACTATGTGAAGAGGGATGTTAAGGAATGGAAAGAAGCGGGAGAGTTCTACAGGGCTTTTGAGGGGTTAGATCGCTCGGTATCGCCATCGGGCCAAGTTTTTAATCGGGTGCTTTCAGACTCTTGTGGCTTTGAAGTTTGGAAGACTGAAAAGTAAAATTAAAGGCCTAGACACTGGAGCTACGGTCCGCTATTCCCAATTTTAACATGAAAACCGTGACCACAGTTATTCCGTGTTTCAATGAGGCTTCTCGCTTTAAGCCGGATGAGTTTATAAAATTATTGGATCGCGCGGAAAATCAACTGGTCTTGGTAAATGACGGATCTCGCGACTCTACAAGCGCGGTGTTAGCCGAATTTGCATTGAGAAACCCAACTCGAATTAAAGTCATCAACTTGGAGAGAAACGGCGGAAAGGCAGAGGCCGTGAGAGCGGGACTCATAGAGGCTCTCAAAGGCTCATCGGAATGGGTTGGATATGTGGACGCCGATTTGGCAACCCCAATTCGAGAGATTAACCGGATGATTGGGCTTCTCGAAGGCTTTGACGAGGATGTGATTTTAGGATCTCGGGTAAAACTTCTCGGTACCAACATTCAGCGAAAAGTTACGCGGCACTATTTGGGTCGTGTGTTTGCAACATTTACGTCAATTGCACTGAACCTTCCTGTTTATGATACTCAGTGTGGCGCAAAGTTCTTTCGAGCCAATCAGGGCCTCACAAGTGCGCTTGATAAACGATTTTTATCGAAGTGGGTTTTTGATGTAGAACTGATTGGCCGTTTACTCACGATAGGCGGAATGAGCGAAAGTTCGTTTCGAGAAGTTCCTTTGGCGGAGTGGAAAGACGTGGGTGGATCTAAACTCACCATCAAGGCGATGTTTCGCGCCTTTATTGATTTGGCAAGAATTGGCTGGTCGCTCAAAGGTGCCAGGCACAAGATGGAGCTGGGCGGCGAGGGAATAGAGGTGTCTGTTCCTAAAGATTTAACTGCGGAATGAGTCTAGAACGGATTGGAGTCAGCGATTAGCGAGTCAGACCTAGTAAAGGCTAGATACAAAAGGCGATCAAAAGATGATGTTGTTGCTCTATACTCCCTAAGGTATTGGCCGTTCATTCACTGGTCTCGGGCAGAGAGGGAATATTTCCTTGGAGCATTTCTTCAGAGCAAATTTGAAGATTTAAGGGAAATCAGAGTGCTCGAGGTGGGCGCGGGTACCGGCGACAATTTGATTTTTTTTAAGAGATTGGGTGTTTTGGAGGAAAATATAACGGCAATTGAGCTTTTGCCTGACCGCGCATCTGTCTTGAGAAGCAGGATGCCACGAGCGAGAGTAATTGAGGGCGATGCCCTATCGGTTGAGCTCAATGAACAGTTCGACTTTGTTTATCAGTCCACTGTGTTCACTTCAATTTTGGACCAGAAAATCCATGATCAGTTGGCTCGGAAGATGGTGGGATGGGCACGGCGAGGAGGGATAATTGGATGGTACGACTTTACCTTCAATAACCCGAAAAATCCCGACGTCATGGGCATTTCTAAGAGCGCCACCTTGTCGCTTTTCGCAAATGAGAAGTTGGTTTTTTTGCGGAGAATCACTCTTGCGCCACCCATAGCGAGGCGAGTTCAACGCCTATACAATTTTCTTAACTTTCCCTTTTTACGAACCCATCTCTTGGCTTTTTTTGAAAAGAGTTAGCTCTTAGTGCGGTAATTGGTTTTTTAAAAACCGACCCCGTCACCTCATTTAAAAAGCTTTGCTCAACGCTTAACCTAAAGCCGACTTCACACTCTTAACGATGTGTTGAAAGTGATCGGCCTCCATATAGGGGTGCATGGGGAGACTCACCACGTGAAGGGCTGCGTGCTCACTCACCGAGAGATCTTGATTGGGATCGCGGAAATGAGTGTACGCCGGCTGATCGGCCATAGTGCGGGGATAGTGCACTGAGGTGGGAACTCCGGCTTCTTCCATACGCTTTTGAAACTTGTCGCGCTCGGGAACTTCGATTGTGTACTGAGCCCAAGCGCTAAAGCGTTCCGCTTTTACCTGCGGAAGCACAACGCCCTTCGTGGTGAGGTCTTTAAATGCTTCATTATACTGCTTGGCCAAGCGATCGCGCTGCTCGAGCTCCCAGGGAAACTTTTTAAGTTTGGGCATTAGAATAGCGCACTGAAGTGTATCAAGCCGGCCATTCACTCCAATCATATCGTGATAATAGCGTGCACTTTGGCCATGCACTCGAATCTTGCTCATCTTATCGTTAAGAGCGGCATCGTTAGTAAAAATAGCTCCGCCATCTCCGTAACAGCCAAGTGGTTTGGCCGGGAAAAAGCTAGTCACACCAATCGTCGAAAGGTTGCAGCTCTTTTTACCTTTATATGTGCCACCAAAACTCTGTGCGGCATCTTCGATGACCGGGAGTTTGTGCTTGTTCGCGATCGCATTGATCGCATCCATATCGGGTGTCTGTCCGTACAGTGACACCGGCATAATGGCCTTGGTGTTTTTATTAATGAGGGCCTCAAGCTTTGTCGCGTCGAGATTGTAAGTGTCTTTTTCTACATCGATAAAAACGGGAGTTGCTCCAACCAGCACCACAGCTTCAGCGGTGGCGATAAACGAAAAGGCTGGCACAATGACTTCATCACCTGGTCCCACACCAAGTGCCATCAGGGCAATCACTGCCGCATCAGTACCACTCGCGACAGCAAGGGCATGTTTGCAGCCCACAAACTGAGCCAGAGCCTTTTCACATTCTGTGACTTCGGGCCCGAGGATGTATTGGCCGTGATCGAGAACCTTTTGGATGGCTTGATCGATTTCTGGTTTAAGAACTTGGTACTGCGACTTGAGATCGATAAATGGAATTTTCATAATGAAATACGTATAAGCCATCGAGGTGGGTTTGGTCGACTAACTTTGTGAAGGACCAGACCGGGCAAATTTCCCGAATGGATTCTGCGGAGCGTTGATGGGTCCGATTCGCGGTTGAAGCCTCGCTCCTGGGAGAGTTTAGTCGGCAAGCTATCATGCCTTTAGATTGCAAAATAAAAGGGCGACCATCCGGCCGCCCTCTGTCTCATTGATGAGAACTCCCCCTAACGAAGGGAGGTCTCGATGAAAAACCACCACGTGGTTTCTTATCGGAAAAGGCCAAGTCAACTTGAGCGAATTTTGCACCTGATGATTCAGGTGCTTAAGCTGCCTAAGCTGCTTAAGCTGCTTTATTGGCTCGTACTTCTTCTCACCGTGATACTTAAGGCTTAACGAGTTTTGGATATGTGGGCTTAAAACTCAATTGGGGAACGGACTCGAAGAGAGCCGGGGCGGATCGGGTGGTCATCGATATCGAATTTGTTACAAAGCCACACTCGGGATTGACCCGGTTGGTCCTCCGTAAAAGATTGAACCCTTAAAGAGGGGGAATTATGAAAAAAACAATTTTGCTTTTGCTTGCGGCGGGGGTTTCTTCTTCGGCTTTTGCTCTGAACTGTAAGGCCACTTTTCGAGATTATGTCGGGGGAAATGACATTTACTTGGAGAAAGAGTTAGAGAGCACCGACCAAGGCCCAATCCTGACGACGAAGATTGAGAAGCGCGATTTTTTTGCAACTAGATTGTCTGAGGGCAAAAGTGTTTTACTGCAAATTATCGATGCGGAGAACAATTTAAACGGAGTGACGGCCCGCTCGGTTTTTACTAAGGACGAGGGAGCTTCTTTAAGTGATGTGCAGGGAAATCAAGTCTACCGGGTTGAGTGCAGAGAATAGAAATTAAAACATGAACCCTTGGTCTGTATAGGTGCCGTCGGGAAGCGAGCGCCATACGACGGCGTATCTCAGCCAAGGGCCGACAATTTCACCGTCAAAGATAAGGCGGGGAAGTGTTGCCTGATTCTGCCCCCCGATGTGGGAGAGAAACTCTTTGTGTCCATCTTCGCTTGAATAAAAAAGAAGTCTTTTTTCAAACGGCTCTTTGGGCGCAGATGTCTCTCCCCGAGCAAAATAGGCTTTGAGTGCATGCATATTGCGCTCAAGCTCAATGAGAGCTCGCTCAGCCGCTGCTTCGATTTTTTGAGAGGCGGCAAATCCATAGGCGGTCACAGTCCGGCCTTCATTTTGAAATTGATACGAAGCAAGAACGATAGGCAGTTCATCCACCAAAAACCGAAAATAGTTAAGCCCCGCCTTCTGCGGAAGTCGAGAGTCTTCAAAAGGGGCAAGGCTTAATTCACCATTCCACCATCGCACCAGGGCCCATCGCTCAAAAGCCTCATTCATGGCCAATCGCTTAGCCCACCAAGGATTGGCCCCAGGGTATGCAGCAATTCCTGCCGTGGTGGGGTCGAGATCAAATCCAAGTTCCGCCTTAAGCGGACTATTTGAAAAGTCCCAGAACGCCCACCGCTCAAGGGCCTCAGAAATTGCCTTATAGACCGCAGTGGTCTTATTTTCTGAAGTTCCCGTTCCGTCCGCATCACCGTAGATAGAGTGGTGCGTGTCTTTGTGCTGAAGACATTCCTCGCTCAGATAGGCGGTCGCTTGGTACATGGTCTTTCCGAAAAGATTTATGTAAGGCCCAACCACCACACGATCAATGATCGCGTTGGGCTTAAGAAGCTCGTGATATTTTACCGGGGCAAGATTAACCCGCCCGATCTGTTGATTTATTCTTTCCAGCCAAGCCATTGAAAATCTGTCGGGGGGAGAGAGAGGTTGATTTTGTCCAAATCTAAGGCAGTATTTTTGGGTACAAAATAGCCAATTGAAAAATGAGTCATTGGCCAAATAACACTCTGGTCCCATATCATTTGGTTTATCTCCTGTGGGTCAAAATTGCTTTGGTCCAGGGCAAATTTAATTTTACCGTTAAGATCTGGAAGACTGATGCCTTGTTTCGAGAAAAACATAAACCTTAGATCTTCCCTGGGACTCTCCACCAGAATTCCCGTTGCTCTGGGGGTTAGATCCCATGGCGGTTCAGTGCCAATTTGCCAATTTTCAAATGGTACATATCTTATCTTTAAATTTAGTTGTTCGGCGACAATCGCAAGGGCCTTCCTGATAGACTCATATATGGTATCGAGATGGCTTTTATCAGTCGACTTTAAGCCCAGGGGTTGATCCGGCACCGTAATTGTGATCCCTGCGTAATCCGGATCAGCGAGTTTTAGAGGTATCGGTTCGATCTCTCGGACATTCTGAATAGAAAGTGGTAGGAACGATAACTTGGCACTGAATCCGACTTGATTTAAAGCGATATAAAAATGGTGTCGGAAAATCTCTCTGTTTTTCGAATCAAAAAAGAAACGCCCTTTAGTGTTGGTGCCGCCGCAATACAAATATGACATATATGAATTCACAGGCCCCAAAAATTTAAAATCTAAACTTGGAGCTAGTTCATAAGAGGGGGCAATTATAAGTCCAGATGAATTGATTTTCTCCAGATTCATTTCATTTGAAATGGAAACGAATTGGATCGGCTTAGTACTCAGAAGATTTTCCGGAAATTCCCGGCGTAGCCGGAGCCCCATTTCATCGTCGCGCCAATACTCTATTTTATAAGGACC